>JBLMYE010000058.1:0-4182 GCA_050258115.1 Deltaproteobacteria bacterium
GCCGTGGGGTGGGCTGGGCCTGTCGATCTGCTACGACCTGCGCTTCCCTCACCTCTACCGCGCACTGGCGAAATCCGGGGCGAAGTTCCTCGCCGTTCCGGCCGCTTTCACCAAGGTGACCGGCGAGGCGCACTGGCACACGCTGCTCCGGGCGCGGGCGATCGAGTGTCAGTGCTTTATCTTCGCTGCGGCCCAGGGCGGGAGGCACGAGCACGGGCGCGATACGTTCGGGCACAGCCTCATCATCTCGCCGTGGGGCCAGATTCTGGCCGAAGCGGGCGTTCAGCCCTCGGTCATCTTCGCCGATATAGACTTGCAGGCGGTCGAGGACGCTCGTTCTCGCGTACCTTCCCTGGGGCACGACCGCCCATTCACCGTCGAGAACCGGAGCGGAGCATGATCAAGTACAGCCTCGTCTGCGGTACCGGACACGAATTCGATGCCTGGTTTCAGAACAGCAGCGCTTTCGACGTCCAAAGTGCCCGGAACCTGGTCGTGTGTCCGTCCTGCGGGACCCACGACGTTCAGAAGGCCTTGATGTCACCGGCGGTCGCCACGCGGGCCGGCCGCTCAGAGCCGGCCGCGGGCCAATCTTCGGACGCCGCCGGGTCCACGGCACATGCCTATATCCCGCCGTCCATCGCTGACATCGTCCGCAAAATCAGGGTCGAGATCGAGAAGCGTGCGGACTATGTGGGCCCGCGTTTCGCCGAAGAGGCACGCAAGATCCATTATGCTGAGGCGCCCGAACGCGGGATCTATGGAGAAGCCTCGCCGGAGCAGGTGGCCGAACTCGACGAAGAAGGTATCAAGGTGTTCGCCCTGCCCGTTCTGCCGGAAGAGCGGAACTGACGGCCCGGCCGTTACATGAAACCTTCAAGCTCGGCGCGTAGGCATGACCTGCTTCGCGTTGCCGTATTCACTGACGGAACCCTCGCCATGACGTCACTCCCGGTCCTGCCGAACCTCCCGCTGGACGAGGGGGAAGATCAGCCGGCCAATCCATCCGGCAACCGGACCTTAGGCGATGTCGTGGCCGAGCGGCTGTCGCGCCGCGATCTGATGCGCGGCGCGCTGGCCGTATCGGTGGCCGCGAGCGTGGCCGGTCCGCTTGCCGTGACGGGGACGAGGTCCGCAGCGGCAGCAGCTTCGCCCCGGTCGCTTTTCGACTTTGCGGTGGTGGCCGCAGGATCGGATGAAAAGCATCACGTTGCGGCCGGTTACGATGCCGACATTCTGGTTCGCTGGGGTGACCCCGTGCTTCCTGGCGCTGCGCCCTTCGATCCGGCTCGCCCCTCGGCTTCGTCGCAAGCGCAGCAGTTCGGTTACAACAACGACTTCATCGGCTTCATTCCGCTCGATGGCGGAGGCGATCGCGGCCTTCTCGTCGTCAATCACGAATACACGAACGACGAACTCATGTACTTCGGCCTGAAAGGCGACAAGCGCGCCGATCGCGTGATGGCTCTCTCCGACGAGGAGATTCGCGCGTCGATGGCCGCCCATGGTGGCAGCATCATCGAAGTCGAGCGTGTCGACGGCCGTTGGCGCGTACTGCATGACTCCAAGTACGCCCGCCGCATCACGGCTTCGACCCCCATGCAGATCTCCGGACCTGCCGCCGGTCATCCGCTGATGAGAACACAAGCCGATCCCACGGGCACGAAGGTGCTAGGAATGCTCAACAACTGCGCCGGCGGCGTGACCCCGTGGGGTACCTGGCTGACGTGCGAAGAAAACGTCAATTACTACTTTTCGAACAAAGACGCCGCTGCGGCCTCGCCACTCGCGAAAGCCTACAGCCGCTATGGCGTTCCTGAAGGTTTCTATCCGTGGAACCGCGTCGATGGGCGCTTCGATGTCGGCGCAGAGCCCAACGAATGCCACCGGTTCGGCTGGGTCGTGGAGATCGATCCCCTCGACCCCGCGTCGACGCCGAAAAAGCGCACCGCGCTCGGCCGCTTCAAGCATGAGGGGGCTGGCAACATCGTCAACAAGGATGGCCGGTTCGTCGTCTATCAGGGCGACGAACAGAGGTTCGATTACGTCTACAAATTCGTGACCGAGGGCCGCGTTTCTCCCGATGACCGCCGCGCGAACATGGATCTCCTCGACGCCGGGACGCTCTACGTCGCGCGCTTCGATGCGAACGGACGTGGTGAATGGCTGGCGCTGCGCGCCGGCGATCCGCGGCTTCAGGAGTTCGCAGACCAGGGGCAGATCCTCATCCATGCGCGGCTGGCCGCAGACCGGCTCGGAGCCACGAAGATGGACCGGCCGGAGGACGTGGAGGCGAGCCCGCGAACGGGCAAGGTCTACGTGATGCTAACCAACAACGACAAGAGAACTGCGGAAGAGACCGACGCCGCCAACCCGCGTGCTGCGAACCGCTTCGGGCATATCGTGGAAATCACGCCTGACGACGGCGATCATGCGTCGACCGGGTTCTCATGGGAAATCCTGGTGAAGTGCGGAGATCCGTCCGTCGCCGCCGTCGGCGCCACGTTCAATCCCGCGACGACCGCCAACGGGTGGTTCGGCATGCCGGACAATTGCGCCATCGACGCAGATGGGCGTCTTTGGGTCGCCACCGACGGGAACAGTGCGCAGGTCACGGGAAGGACGGACGGCCTTTTCGCCATGGAGACGGACGGGGCACTGCGGGGAACCTCCAAGCTGTTTTTTCGGTGCCCGATCGGGGCGGAACTCTGCGGCCCCTGCTTCACACCCGATCTCGAGACCCTTTTCGTCGCCGTCCAGCATCCTGGCGAGAGTGAGGACCCCAAGGTTCTCGCCACTGCGGAGACCCCCACAACCCGGTGGCCCGACTTCAAGGAGGGGATACCACCGCGTCCGAGCGTGGTCGCCATTACCCGGCGCGGCGGCGGAAAGATCGGGGTTTAAGGTGTTCTCTGCGCGACAGGTCCGCGGGGCCAAAAGCCGCTCCAAAACCACGCAAACTTCTGAACTTACAAGTTATTTACCCAAACAACGGTTGGCGGTCACCAGGTCCGCCCCGTACGGCCGGCTATCGAGGCAGCGCAAACGGCGACCGGCACCGGTAGCTGCTCCCGGATCGGACCCCTATTCACCCGGGACGAGTTGTCCTTGAGGCGGTGAGGGCCTTGCCCCCCGTCAGAACCCCGGTACAACGGGAGCGGCGGCTGTCGTATGCGGTCGCGTCGAGGAGAATCTTTCCACATGAACGTGCACGCCAATCCAGCGACAGCCTTTCGCCCGGATGACCTTGCCATCCGCCACGACTGGACGCGCGAGGAGGCGCTGGCGATCCATGACCTGCCGCTCATGGATCTTCTGTTTCGCGCACAGAGCGTGCACCGGCAGAACTTCGATCCAAACACAGTTCAGATGAGCCGCCTCCTGTCGATCAAGACGGGGGGATGCGCGGAGGACTGTGGCTATTGCAGCCAGTCGGCACATCACGAGTCGGGGCTTAAGGCGTCGAAGCTCATGGAAGTGGAGCGCGTTCTGGCCGAGGCCAGAAAGGCGAAAGAGGGCGGGGCGACACGCTACTGCATGGGTGCTGCGTGGCGCGAGCCCAAGGAGCGCGACATGGGCACGATCGTGGCCATGATCGAGGGCGTGAAGGCCATGGGCCTGGAGACCTGCATGACGCTCGGTATGCTCACCGACGATCAGGTCGTTAGCCTGAGGGACGCGGGCCTCGACTATTACAATCACAACGTCGACACGTCGGAGCGTTTCTATCCGCAGATCATCAAGACCCGCACGTATGCCGACCGGCTCAACACTCTGGAGCGCGTCCGGGCTGCCGGTATGAAGGTGTGCTCGGGCGGCATTATGGGCATGGGCGAGGAAGCGGCCGACCGGGTCGACATGCTGGTGACGCTCGCCAATCTCTCCGAGCATCCGGAAAGCGTGCCGATCAACATGCTGATCGCCATACCCGGAACGCCGCTCGAAAAGATCGAAAAAATTGACCCCATCGCGTTCGTGCGCGTCATTGCGACCGCGCGCATCATGATGCCCAAGTCCATGGTCCGGCTTTCGGCCGGCCGCACGGAGATGACGGACGAGCTGCAGGCGATGTGCTTCTTCGCCGGTGCGAATTCGATCTTCTGCGGCGACGTGTTGCTCACTGCCGATAATCCGGGCGAAGACAAGGACGCCATCCTTTTCACCAAGCTCGGCCTCAAGCCG
>JBLMYE010000059.1:0-14164 GCA_050258115.1 Deltaproteobacteria bacterium
TGAGCCGGCGGAACCGGTTTACACGGCCGATAATCCGGCGGACGGGGAAGTGACGGCTCTGATCAATCTCAACGGATCGGGTTCGAGCCGCGAAACCTATCATGTCGAATTGGCCGTAGAGGCGGAGGGCTTCACCTACGAACCCGGTGCCGCGATCGGAGTTCTGCCGGAAAACGATCCGACTCTCGCGGCTGACGTGGCGCGCGCTGTCGGGCTGGACGGCGATGCCTCGCTCGTCGTGAAAATGGCGAAGAACTTCGACATCACCACGTTGTCGCGGGCGACCGTCGACGCCTATGCCAAGCTCACGGGGCGCAAGGATGTGGCCAAGCTGCTCGAGGGCGACGCGTTCGCGGCGTTTTCGGCCGACCGGCAGTTCGTCGATCTTCTCGCCGAATACCCCGAGAAGCTGACGGCGGAGCAACTCATCGGGCTGTTGCGGCCCTTGCCGGGGCGGCTCTATTCGGTTGCCTCCAGCATCAAGGCGCATCCGGGCGAGGCACACCTGCTGGTTGGTGCCGTGCGCTGGGAAAGCCATGGACGCAAGCGGGGCGGCGTGGCTTCTACCTATTTCGCCGACCGCCGCAAGGTCGGCGACAAGGTTCGCGTCTATGTGAAGCCGAACCGCCATTATGCCCTGCCCGCGGATGGAAATCGTCCCATCATCATGATCGGGGCTGGAACGGGCGTGGCACCCTATCGCGGCTTCATCGAAGACCGCATCGAGACGGGCGCCAAAGGCAAGAGCTGGCTGTTCTTCGGTGAGCGCAACTTCACGAACGACTTCCTCTATCAGCTCGAATGGCAGGATCATCTGGCGTCGGGCGCGCTGTCGCGCATCGACGTCGCCTTCTCACGCGACCAGCCGGAGAAGATATACGTCCAGCACCGCCTCTGGCAGCAGCGCCAGGACATTCTTGCGTGGCTGGAGGAGGGCGCGCATCTCTATGTCTGCGGTGACGAGAAAGGCATGGCGAAGGATGTCGATAGTACACTTCTCAAGATTCTCGCTGAGCCGTTGAAGGGCGACGAAGAAGCGGGCCGCGCGAAGCTCAAGGAACTGACGAAGGCCGGGCGCTACCAGCGCGATGTGTATTGAGCGAGACTGACATGACCGAAACGCGCTCGAAGAACGAAGTCATCAAGGAAAAGAGCCGACTGCTGCGCGGCGGCATCGCCGATGGACTGTCGCACGTGGAAACCGGTGCGATCGAGGAAGACGATACGCAGCTTCTGAAGTTCCACGGGTCCTACATGCAGGACGACCGCGACGTGCGAGCGGAACGGGCGAAGAAAAAGCTGGAGAAGGCTTTTTCTTTCATGATCCGGCTGCGTATTCCGGGCGGGGTCGTGACACCAGACCAGTGGTTGAAACTCGACGACATCGCGGGCACGTATGCCAACGGCACGCTGCGGCTGACGACCCGCGCTACATTCCAGTACCACGGTGTCATCAAGTCGAACCTGAAGCGGACGATGCAAGCGATCAACGCGGCTTGCATCGATACCATCGCGGCCTGCGGGGACGTCAACCGCAACGTGATGTCGGCGTCGCATCCGTTTCTGTCCAAGGCGCACAAAGAGGCGGAAACGCTGGCCAAGGCAGTGAGCGCGCATCTTCTGCCGCGGACGGGGGCCTATCATGAGATCTGGCTCGACGATGAAAAGGTCGTCGAGTCGGGCGGCACTGCCACGCCGGAAAGCGAACCGATCTACGGCACGCACTATCTGCCACGCAAATTCAAGACCGTTGTCGCCGTGCCGCCGAACAACGATGTCGACGTCTATGCCCATGACCTCGGGTTCATCGCCATCGTGGAGAAGGGCGAGGTCGCCGGCTGGAACGTCACGGTCGGTGGTGGCATGGGCATGACCCACGGCGAGACCGATACGTTCCCGCGAACGGCCGATCTGATCGGGTTCTGCACGCCCGCTCAGGCGGTCGACGTGGCGGAGAAGGTCGTCACGGTGCAGCGCGACTGGGGCAATCGGGCCGTGCGCAAGAATGCACGTCTCAAGTATACCATCGAGCGCGTCGGCATCGATGCGTTCAAGGCCGAAGTGGAGAAGCGGCTGGGCTATAGACTGGCCGCGGCACGGCCATTCACGTTCACGTCGACGGGCGATCCGATCGGGTGGCGCCAGACGCTCGACGGTAAGCCCTCCGACAAGAAGTGGCACCTGACGCTCTACGTCGAGAACGGCCGCGTGAAGGATACGCCTGCGGTCAAGCTACGCACGGCTCTGCGTGAAATCGCCAGGGCAGGCGGCGTCGATTTCGTCGTGACGTCGAACCAGAACCTGGTCATCGCCAACGTGACGGCGAAACAGAAGCCGAAGATCGAGGCGCTGCTGGAACAGCACGGCGTCTTGATTGCGACGTCGTCGGGGATGCGGCGCAACGCGATGGCGTGCGTGGCGCTGCCGACGTGTGCGCTGGCACTCGCGGAAAGCGAGCGGTTCCTTCCTGGACTGGTCAGCGATCTGGAAGACGTTCTCGACAAGGCGGGACTGCGTGAGGACGACATTGTCGTGCGGATGACGGGGTGTCCAAATGGTTGCGCGCGGCCGTATCTCGCGGAGATCGGGTTTGTGGGTCGCTCCCCGGGGCTTTACAATCTCTATTTGGGTGCAGCCTTCGACGGGAGCCGGCTGTCCAAGCTCTTCGCGCAGGACGTGAATCGCGAACAGATCCTGAAACTGCTCACTCCGATTATCCAGCGGTACGCCAAGGAGCGGTCTGACGGCGAGCACTTCGGCGACTTCGTGATCCGCGCCGGTATCGTGAAGGCTACGACCGCCGGCAACACATTCCACGACGATGTGGTGCTGGCCGTCACCTAATGACGTGGTTGCGGTCAATCGCGCTGAAGGAAGGCGGCTTCCGGGCCGCCTTTTTCGTTTCAGAGACTCTCGTTCATCCGGCGGATCCGATTGGCGAGAACCGCCATGATGTGGAGCGCGAATTCCGGCGTCTCTTGGATGAGCGCGAGAAACTGGGCGCGGCTCAGTTCGAGCACTTCGGTCGGTTCCTTGGCGACCGCCGCAGCACTGCGGGGCGCCTCGTCGATCAGGGCCATTTCGCCGAAGACCCCGCCGGGGCCGACATTCTCCAGTACCGTTCCGTAGGTCACGATCTGAATGCGACCAGAGCGGACCACGTAGAGGTGGATTGCGGGGTCGTCCTGCTTGAAGACCTTCTCTCCGGCGTCGAAGGAGTGGGCCGTCGCTCCAACACCGACGAGGCTCGAATAGTCCAGCATGGTGCGCCGCCTCCGAGGTTCTGAGCTTCCAACACTAGGCGCGGCGGCACGGGCCCGCAAGACGGGAGGCCTAGCGGCTGAAAAGCATGTAGGCGGCGTAAAGCAGGACGGATGACAAGCCGATGCGCAGCGCCCACTCGGGCAACTTGCCCGTCAATCGCGATCCGATGAGAATGCCGGGAATGGAGCCGCACAGCAGCGCGACGAGAAGGGTGACATCGATGTGCCCCATGCCGGCATGGCCAGCACCCGCCAGGAACGTCAGAGGCACCGCGTGAACGATGTCGGTGCCGACGACACGCCGCGCCATCATGTGCGGATAGATGCTCGTCAGTGCAGCGACGCCGATCGCGCCCGCGCCGACCGAGGTGAGCGCGACGGCCGCTCCGAGGATGATGCCGAATAACATGGTCGGAGCCCATCTGGCCGCCGTTTCCGTAACGGGATCGTCGAAGCCTTGCGGTTGCCATCTCTTGAGAACGGGAAAGATCAGGATTGCCGCCGCGCTGGCGACGAGCGTTACCGCCAATGCCCTCTTGACGTACCAGGCTACGAGCGCCGTATCGGGGTTTGCCAGATAGAGCCAGAGCAGGACCGAGGAAGCACCGGGCAGGCTGCCGGCGGCGAGCCAGCCGAGAATGGGCCAATCGACGTTGCCGAGCCGATGATGGCGCCAGGCGGCGCTCATTTTTGTGGCGGCCGCAAATAGCAGGTCTGTTACGACCGCTACGGCGGGAGAGACCCCGACCCCTGAAATCAGGAGCGGCGTCGTCAGCGAACCGGCTCCGACACCGGTAATTCCAATGAGAAATCCGATGACGAAGCCACCGCCGAGGATCAGGCCGAGTGAGTTTGCAATGAGGGCGTCCATGGCGGCGCTTGCTCAGCCCAACGCGTTCAAAAGAGTTCTAAGGCTCAGCAACACGACGACGGTGCCGACCATGATCATCAAGACCTTATCCGGCAGGTGTTTCGTCGCATAGGCCGCGAAAGGCGCCGCAATGATACCGCCGATGATGAGGCCGGTGATGATGGGCCACAGGTCGAGGCCGATCGTGAGAAAGAAGGTCGTTGAGATGGTCAGCGTGACGAAGAACTCCGACAGATTGACCGTTCCGATCGCATAGCGCGGCGTCGTTCCCTGGCCGAGCAGAGACGACGCCACAAGCGGTCCCCATCCGCCGCCGCCGAGTGCATCGAGGAATCCACCGAAGAGGCCGAGTGGCGCCACGGCCTTGGGCTCCACGCCTTCGCGCTTCTCGGTCTGCCCCACGGCTTTCCAGACGATGAAGACGCCAAGCAGCAGGAGGTATGCAGCGATGAAAGGCTTCAACGCGTCGCCCGGCAGAGACGAGAGCGCGTAGGCGCCGAGGGCGCCGCCGATCATCCCGGGAATGACGAGGCGCGCGAGGAGCTTCTTGTCGATGTTGCCGAACTTCCAGTGGGCGAGACCCGATGCACCGGTCGTGAAGGTCTCGGCTGCGTGAACGCACGCGCTTGCCGTCGCCGGGGGCACGCCCATGCTGAGCAGAGCCGTCGAGGCGCTGATCCCGTATGCCATGCCGATGGCGCCGTCGACCATCTGCGCGACGAAACCCACGACGGCATAGAGGATGACGTCTTCCCACATGATCTGTTTGTTATCGGTTCTATATGATGAGCGTTAGAACGTCAGATGACGTAGTCGGGCAGGCTTTCGATTTCGACCGCGACGCCCGCCGAGCGCAACAGCAGCGCGACCTCGTTGGCGCGGCGGCGGAATTCGGCCTCGGCATCCGGCGTGTTGGGGAGGTCGGAGCACAGTCCACGGGCGAGAAGGGCCCGCGTCAGCATGAAAACATTGTCCTGCTGCTGGATATCGGGGCTGGCCGCCGTCACGGTGCCGCCGGCGATCGTAGCTCCTGTGATGGCGTCGACGAGCATGAAGGCGCCCGTTTCGGGAGCTTCGGAGAAGCGGTCGATTGCTGTGGCCCGGCCAAGGGCGACATGAGCGATCGCAATGTCGTTGACCTTGCAGGCCGTTGCCGGATGGATGGCCAGCGATTCCAGATCGAGCAGGGATTTGATCTCGATGCCGGTCACGGGCACGAGGTCCGTCGCCGTGCGAACGAGATAGCTGCCCTTCTTTTCAAAAGGTGTTTCAGACAGCCAGACGAAGCGCGCTTCGAGCGTGCGGGCGACCACTGGAGCCGCTTCGGGAGCGGCCAGAACGGAGCCGCGCGACACGTCGAGGTCGGTGTCGAGCTGGATGGCGACGGCCTGACCCTGGATCGCCTCCTCGAAGTCGCGGTTCATGGTGGCGATGCGCTGGACCTTGGCGGTGCGGCGGCTGACGGGGTCGAGCACCGTGTCGCCAACGCGAACGGTGCCGGAAGAGATGGTGCCGGCAAGTCCGCGAAAATCGGCCCGTGTGTCGCGCAACACCGTCTGGACGGGCATGCGGAATGCGCCCGTAGGCTCGGTGCCGCGGCTTGGGATCTCTTCCAGATGCTGAAGCAGAGAAGGGCCGTTATACCACGGCATCATCCGGGAACGCGACGCGACGTTGTCTCCGGAGACCGCCGCCACCGGAATGGCGACGGCTTCGCGGAAGCCGAAGCGCCACATCAGCGTTCTGAAGTCGTGTTCGATCTGGCGGAAGCGGCTCTCGGACCAGTCGACGAGATCCATCTTGTTTACGGCCAGGATCACGCGCTTCAAACCAACAAGGTCGAGAATGGCGGCGTGGCGGCGCGTCTGGGTCTTGATGCCGTGGCGGGCATCGATGAGCATGATGGCGACGTCGGCATGGGAAGCGCCGGATGCCATGTTGCGCGTGTACTGTTCGTGACCCGGGCTATCGATCACGACAAGGCGGCGCGTCTTGGTGTCGAAGTAGCGCCATGCGATGTCGATGGTGATGCCCTGCTCTCGCTCGGCAACGAGGCCATCCATGAGAAGCGAAAAGTCGGGATGCCCGCCATCGACCTTGCGGCCCCGCTCCAGCGTGGCGCGCTGGTCGTCGAAGAGATCGGTCGCGTCCCAGAGCAGACGGCCGATCAGCGTGGACTTACCGTCGTCCACCGAACCGCAAGTGAGCACACGGAGCATGCCGGACAGTTCGGGGGCGACCTCCGCCAGCGCATCGGCGGGAGGCTGCACGAGCGGCGTGACGTTCGTATCCTTAAAGGCCGTTTGTGCAGTCATCAGAAGTAACCTTCCTGCTTTTTCTTTTCCATGGCGCCGACCTGGTCATGGTCGATGAGGCGGCCGGAACGTTCGGAGGTGCGGGCGCCAAGCGTTTCGGCGACGACGTCTTCGAGTGTCGATGCGGTGGATTCGACGGCGGCGGTGAGCGGCCAGCATCCGAGCGTCCGGAAGCGGATGGAGCGCATCACGGGTTTTTCGCCCGGCTTCAGCGGGAAGCGATCGTCGTCGTACATCAGAAGTTGGCCGTTGCGCTCGATCGTGGGGCGCTCCTTGGCCAGATAGAGGGGCACGACTTCAAGGTTCTCGCGCAGGATGTAGCGCCAGATGTCGCGCTCCGTCCAGTTTGACAGCGGGAAGATGCGGGCCGTCTCACCCGCTCCCAGGCGGCCGTTGAGAAGGCGCCACATCTCGGGACGTTGGCGGCGCGGGTCCCAGCGATGACCTTCGGCGCGGAACGAGAAGACGCGTTCTTTCGCGCGGCTTGCTTCTTCGTCACGCCGTGCGCCACCGAAGGCGCCATCGAAGCCGTACTGATCGAGTCCGGCTTTCAGCGGCACCGTCTTCATCACATCCGTATAGACGGAGGGGGCGTAATCGTAAGGGTTCATGCCCTTGGCAATCGCATCGTGGTTCGTCATCTCGATGAGATCGAGGCCGAACTCTTTGACCCACCTGTCGCGGAACGCAATCATTTCCTTGAACTTCCATGTCGTGTTCACATGGAGGATCGGGAACGGCAGCTTGCCCGGCCAGAACGCCTTGCGCGCGAGGTGAAGCAGAACGGTCGAATCCTTGCCGATGGAATAGAGCAGCACAGGCTTGCGGAATTGTGCCGCCGCTTCACGGAAGATGTGGATGCTCTCGGACTCGAGCAGGTCGAGATGCGTGAATTGCGCAGTCATGCGGCGGATTCCTTGACCTTGGGGCGATTGTGTAGCCCGCATTCCTTGCCTTCTTCGTTTTCCCACCACCAGCGGCCGGCGCGAATGTCTTCGCCGGCGCGGATGGCGCGCGTGCAAGGTTGACAGCCGATGGATGGGAAACCCTGGGCGTGCAGCGGACTGACGGGAACGGCGTTGTTCTTGACGTAGTGCTCGAGCGTTTCCAGCGTCCAGTCGGCGATGATATTGAGTTTGACCAGATTAAGGTTGGCGTCCCATTCGGCGAATGGCACGTGCGCGCGGCCGGCGGACTGCTCGCGGCGCAACCCGGTGATCCAGCCGGCGGCGCCGGCCAGCGCTTTGTTGAGGGGCCGGACTTTGCGAACGTTGCAGCAGGCGATGCGGTTCTCGACGGCCTGCCTGAAGCCCATGATGCCGTCGCGCGCGACGAGGGCTTCGACATCCTGCGCGTCGGGAAACACCACGCGGATGGAACGGCCATAGCGCTCCACGGTGGCTTGAAGTGTCTCGTACGTCTCAGGGAAGTGCCGGCCGGTATCGAGCGTGAACACATCGAAGGGCAGTCCGGCCGATGCGATTGCGGCGAAGACCGCCTGATCCTCGATGCCCAGTGACGTGGAGAAGGCGACGCGGCCCTCGATCTCAGCGGCAATGAGGCGGAGGCGCGTGTCGAGGTCGGGTGCTGCGGCCAGCGTCTCGTCCAGGAAAGCTGCGCGTTCGGGACCGCCGGCCAAAACCGGCTGGCTCGCAGTCCCCGTGGACCGCGGGTCGGATGAAGAGCGTGTCATGGAACCTCCGGATTGGCTGCAACTTAAGCGAAACCAATCCCCACATGAAGGGGTTCTTAGAAAAAAGAACGGATTGCTTTGCCAGACAATCGCTAAGCAAGAAATTTTTTTCCGCTGGCAGGGCCGCGCAATGGTTTGCCGGGTGCCTGCCCGGGCTCGGCGAGTGTCGGGCCTCGCGTTCGCGTTCAGGGGCCGAGCCAGGCGATCACGCCGTTGGCGGCGAAGACTCCGGTTGCGAGGCTTGCCTGGAGCAGGTAGCCGCCGGTGGGGGCATCCCAGTCGAGCATTTCGCCGGCGACAAAAGTGCCGGGACGGTGCGTCAGCATCAGGTTGCCGTCGAGGGCCTCGAAGGGGACGCCGCCGGCGGTGGAGATGGCCCGGTCGAGGCCCGCGGCTCCCGTGACGGTGAGCGGCAGGTGCTTGACGAGTTTGGCCAGTTCATCCGGATCGCCCGGCAGGTCGCGACGGACTTCCCGCAGCAGACCGACGGCGACGGGGGGCAGCTTCAGGCATTTGCGCAGCCAGTTCGAGACGGAGTCCTTGCCGCGAGGGCGGCGCAGCCGGGTAGCGACGATGGCCAGGGGTTCGTCCGGCTTGAGGTCGATGTCGATCGTGGTTTGGCTTCCCTCAGCCGCTCGAGCGGCGATCTTCGACGACAGCGCATAGATCGCACCGCCTTCGAGGCCCCGGCGGGTCACGACCGCTTCGCCGCGCTGGGTTTCGCCCTCTAAAGTGGCGGCGATGCGCTTTAAGGGTTCGCCAGCGAAGCGGGATTTGAAATGTTCGCTCCATTCGACGAGGAGGCCGCAGTTCGATGCGACGAACGGGGCGACGGGAATACCGCCGGCTTGCAGCGTCGCGTGCCATGCGCCGTCGGAGCCCAGCCGCGGCCAGCTCGCACCACCGAGGGCGAGAATGATGGCGTCACATTCGATCGGACGAGGAGGCTGTCCGTTGTCGCTGACGAGTGCCTGGCCGGCACTGTTCCAACCCATCCATGTATGGCGGAGCTTGATTTCCACGCCGAGGTCAGAGATCCGGCCGAGCCATGCGCGTAGCAGCGGGGATGCCTTCATCGCTTTGGGAAAGATCCGTCCGCTCGATCCGGCGAACGTTTCCTGGCCGAGGCCTTCGGCCCAGGCAATGACATCGGCGGGGGACCACGCTGCGAGCGCCGGAGCGAGGTCATCCCGGCGCCCGCCATACCGGCTCATAAACGGTTGCAGCTCTTCTGAGTTGGTTAGGTTCAATCCGCCGCGACCGGCCATGAGGAACTTGCGGGCGGGCGAGGGCATCCGCTCGAAGATCGTGACGCGCAGGCCGTGACGGGCGAGCGTTTCGGCGGCGGCGAGACCGGCGGGGCCCGCACCCATGATGGCGACTTGTTTCATGACGGATTGTGCCGTTGCGCTGTTCTACCAAGAGCCTTCGTTGGGCATGGATTTCCAAGGTTCGGCCGGTGGCAGGGGAGCGCCCTTCTGCAGCAATTCGACGGAGATCAGATCGGGGGACCGAACGAACGCCATGCGCCCGTCGCGTGGCGGGCGCGCAATCGTCGTGCCCGCGTCCTGCAACCTCTGGCAGGTCATGTAGATGTCTTCGACCTCGAAGGCGAGATGCCCGAAATTGCGTGCGGACCCGTAATCCTGCGGGTCCCAGTTGAAGGTCAATTCGAGCAACGGCGCCTTCTCCGCCGCGGCGCGCTGCCGGTCTCCCGGCGCGGCAAGAAAGATGAGCGTGAAGCGTCCGGCCGGGCTTTCGATGCGGCGGACTTCCTCGAGACCGAGAAGTTCGCAATAGAAGCGGAGGCTTTCGGCGACGTCGCGCACGCGAACCATGGTGTGAAGGTATCTCATGTGCGCTCCTCGCCGGAGAGTTGTGGCAGTTTGGCCAGCCGTCAACACCGGCCTTCTGGGGCCGACGCCCTGCGCTTGTGGATAAGTGGTGAATGCCCGGCTGCCAAGCCTTCGATCGGGATTTCGAGTTGGCGGGCGCAAATCGCCGAATGAAAACGCGAATCGGGTGGCCCATGATTCGTGATGGCACGTGCACGGATTGGGCAGAAATTCACCTTCTACATATCGTTCAAAATAGAATTCCCAAGAAAGTCACGATTAGGGAGGGGTTGGCAATATTTCCATAATATCAAGTGCTTGGAGTATTGATCTTCCTGTGAACAAGGGGGCGTGGAGGGGGTGGGGGATGAAAAATGGGGTAGCGTGATGGGCACACGCTGGCATAGTTAACACACCGGTTCGGAGCCCCTTGTAGTGAGGGCTCGGGGTGGCTCCGCCACCGGCGCGAAAGCAGTACGGACAGAGCACAAGTAAGCGGGGTAATGCACATGGGGGAAGTCAAAGGTCCTCCGGCGACACCGGTCGCCGGTCAGGGGAATGCGGTCGATGCGGCCCGCCTGGAGGATGGCGTCGAGGTCGTAGAGATCGCCGGCACCATCAAGTGGTTCGACGTCTCCAAGGGCTATGGGTTCATCGTCCCCGATAACGGATTGCAGGACGTCCTGCTGCATGTCACATGCCTGCGGGCGGGCGGTTATCAGACTGCATATGAAGGGGCGAGGGTGCACTGTCAGGTGCTCAAGCGTCCAAAGGGGATGCAGGCGTTCCACATACTTTCGATGGACGAGAGCACGGCGATCCACCCATCGCTGCTACCTCAACGGACACACGTTCAGGTTGTGGCCGAGAGCGACTGGGAGCGCGCCAGCGTCAAGTGGTTCAACCGGGTTCGTGGTTTTGGCTTCTTGACGCGTGGCGAGGGGACCCCGGATATCTTCTGCCACATGGAGACGTTGCGCCGCTTCGGTTTCACCGAATTGCGCCCCGGGCAAACGCTGCTCGTGCGCTGGGGTTATGGATCGAAGGGCGTCATGGCTGCCGAATTGAGGCCGGACGGTCCGACACAAGGAGTGCCGCCGTCCCCGCACTGATGGGATGAGGCATGGCGAGACACCGTTATTTGGCGAGGGCCGTCCTGGGGGCGGCCCTTGGTTTTTTTGTTCCAGGATTGGGTGCGCTTGTCGCAATGCCGGACGGTGCCGGCGCCGAACCGGCCGCACGGGCGACCGAGAAGCTAGAACTGGTGACGGCATCGGGCGTGGTGACGCTCGACGTCGAACTCGCCGATACACCCGCGCGTCAGGCGCTGGGGCTCATGTACAGGACGGCGCTTCCGGAGCGGTACGGGATGCTTTTCACGAGCGATCCGCCGCGAGAATCGTCGATGTGGATGCGCAACACCTTCATCCCGCTGGACATGGTGTTCATCCGGGCTGATGGCACGGTGCATCGCATCGCGGAAATGACGGAGCCTCATTCGGAAGAAGTCATTTCTTCGAACGGGCCGGTGGCGGCGGTGCTGGAGATCGCGGGCGGGAGCGCGCGCAAGTTCGGCTTGAAGCCGGGCGACAAGGTGCGTCACCGTCATTTCGGGACGGCGGCCACCCCGTGAAGCGCCGCCGGTACCTGCGCTCAGGCAGCGCTTGACCCGGACCGGACGAACCGGCAGACAGAGGGATATCGGGGCGTAGCTCAGCCTGGTAGAGCATCTGCTTTGGGAGCAGAGGGTCGCGTGTTCGAATCATGTCGCCCCGACCACATTTCAGCATGCCGTCACATCGTCAGCCCGGATCAAGTCATGGCCGTCCGCATCTACAAGCCCGCGAAAACCGCGATGCAGTCGGGAGAAGGACGTACGCGGGAGTGGATCCTGGAGTTCGAGCCTGCCGCCCCTCGCCAGATCGATCCCCTGATGGGGTGGACCTCGTCGACCGACACTCGTCAGCAGGTGAAGCTGGCGTTCGAGACGAAGGACGAGGCGATCGCGTATGCGACGCGGAATGGTCTGGCGTACACGGTCGTGGAGCCGACATCGAGAAAGCCGTTGCGGAAGGCCTACGCCGACAATTTCAAGTTCGGCCGGCCCGGCAACTGGACTCATTAGTCGGCCCGGGCGGCACCCCTTCCGTCTTTGAGGCCGGCTGCCAGCCCAACCCGGCTTTGACCCTCGCCCTCAGACCGTGTAGCCACGTCTCAAGCGCCCGTAGCTCAGCTGGATAGAGCACTCGCCTTCTAAGCGAGTGGCCGCTGGTTCGAATCCAGCCGGGCGCGCCATTCTCGAACAAAACTGAGACCTGCGGACGGCGTCGTTGAGGTCCGCGATTCCTGTCGCGCGGCTGTCGGTCGGCAATGGGTGGCTTTGCGGTTCTGAAACACCGAGATGACAGCGCAGCGTGGCCGGCGTGCAACGGGGGTGCCGTTGGCTCCAAAGAGGCAATCGGTTAAAAATGCAGTGTCGGCCGTTCGCGAGACATTTTTCGACCGTCGTTAGATGTCCTTGTTCGAGGGGGCAGCGGGTGCGGCGCAGAATCAGGGTCCGGAGATTTCGCATGGCGCACTTGCGCGTCGTTCTTTTCCTGCTGCTTGCGTGTCTGGTGATCCAGGCCCCGCACGCCATGGCGCAGTCCGAGTGGTCCGATCGCGGCCCCGTTTTCGGCAGCGACCAGCAGCAGAAGGCCGAGCAGGAAGAAGCCGAGCGCGCTGCTCGGCGGAAAACCTATGAGCCCGTCGTCTATCCGAAATACATGGAGGGTGGAGAGCGGCCCGACATCAAGCCTGTGGCACCGCCGATCGTCTATTTCGACCGCGCCGAGGAAGTCGGCTCCATCATCATCGATACGGAGGCTCGCAAGCTTTACTTCATACTGCCCAACAGGCAGGCCTATGAGTATCCGATTTCGGTCGGTCGCGACGGGTTCACCTGGACCGGCACCGAACGCATCAGCCGTATCGCCGCCTGGCCCTCGTGGACGCCCCCTCCGGAAATGCGCGAGCGTGTTGCCGGCCTGCCGATCACGGTCTCGGGCGGCATCAAGAACCCGCAGGGCGCGCGCGCACTCTATCTCGGCAACACGGTCTATCGCATCCACGGCACGAACAATGATCGCAGTGTGGGGCGCGCCAACTCGTCGGGGTGCTTCCGGCTGACGAACGAGCATGTGGTTCATCTCGCCTCCATCGCCAAGGTCGGCACCAAAGTGCGCGTAATGCAAACCTACACCGGCGGTGTCAGTCCCAATGCGCCGCTTTCATCGCTGTTTGATTTCGGACTGTTCGGCTCTGATCCCGCAAAACCTGCGCCTAAGCCGGCGAAGACAAAGAAGCCGGCCGCCGCCAAGAAGCCAGCGGCAACGACATCGGCTTCGGCGTCGACGTCGCCAGCGGCCGCTGGTCCTGCACCAGCGGCGTCCGCTGCGGCTTCGAAGGCAGAGACGCCCGGTTCTGCAGCCGGCGCCAAGACCGCCGCTCAGCAGTAAGCGGATTTCGGCGTCAGTATCGGACGTTCAAGGTCACATTGAGGATGTGGTCGACCGTGTCGCCGGACGGCCGGTTCACAAGCTGATTCATATAGCCCGGCTCGAGCCTCATGCCGGGGCTCAAGGCGAAGCCGATCCCGGCGAAATTGCGCCAGCGGTCGAATCCAGCCTCACCAGCCCAATCCGTATCGTTCAGGTTGAAGAAGACCTCCGACCAGCCGACGAGGTCAACGCCCGGCTGGCCGATTGGGATCACGAGGCGCAGTTGCTCGCGCAGCCGCCAGCTCGTCTCATCATCTCTAAAGCGCTGCTCAAGGCGGGTCCGGTTGGAAAGCGTGAAGGCCCCCGGCCGGGTCAGGATGGGCAACGAGATCTGTTCCCAGATGCGGTTCTCGTAGGTGTCGGGGCCGTCAGTGGGATCGGTGAGCACGTAAGCGTAGCCGAGGGAGAGTTCCACATTCTCCCAGATCTTGAAGCCGATCGACGGCCGCAGCAGCAACTGGTTGAAGCGCGAGGCGTCGTCGTCGAAGCGCGTCTGCACTTCCATGTTTGCCGTGGTGCCGGGCCGAAGCTCGGTCGACACGATGACCTGCTGCCAGGCTTCGAAATCTTCGTCATTCGACTGGGCCGGTAGCGCTTGAAGCGGCGCCATCACCAGGACCGCAATCAATCTCGGGAGATGCTGCATCG
>JBLMYE010000060.1:0-3258 GCA_050258115.1 Deltaproteobacteria bacterium
CGCTGTACCCGTTCTGAATCACTTGGCCGTCAACCTGACCGCCGGCATCATTTTCGGCCGCAGGCGCGGGCACGGCTGCGCCGTCATTCGACGGAACCTCGAAGCCGTCTCCATTTCCGGATAGGGGAAGCGCGTTGCGCAGCGGCAGAGCCGCGGGAACATCGATCTCAGTTTTACTATTCTGGCCCGATGCGGCTGGGGCAGCAACGCCCTGCCCATTCGCCTGGGACATGGTCTCAGAAACCGCCACCGGGTTGGCTGCCACGGGCGACTTCGATCGTGATTTCATTATCAGTGCCGCACCGCTGACAGCGATGACCAGACAAAGAGCCAGCGCGGTCAACCTCTGCTTACCGGATCGGCCACGGCCGGCCAGCGGATCGGCCGGAGCGGCTTGTGGACGCGGACCGCCGCGCTGCGCACCGGCGGGTGGCGCGACCGCTGCGGGTTGGCTCACCTGCGGTTCAGACGCCATCGCGCGCAGCTTGGCCCGCTGAGCATCGGCAATGAAATCCCGGCGCAGCTTGTCCAGGGGCGTGTCTTCGGCCGCGGGCGCGTCGGCGGGAGCGGCAGCCGGCATCGTCAACGGCGGCGGCACACTGGTGGACGGCGCAAATGATTGCTCCGGCGCACCGAAATCCTGGATCTCGCTAACCTGAGGCTGCATCGGCGGAAGCGCGGGCGGCACCAGCGAATGAGATCCTGAAGCGGAAGCCCGAGCCGTCGCTTGTGCCAATTCGAGGGCGTCGATCCTGTCGAGCAGCCGGATCATGGCCTGCTGCAGCGTATCGAGCATCGTGAAGGTCTGCTCATCTGAATGTTGCCGGTCGTGCATCATGCCGCGCAGCAGCGCACCGAGTTCATCGATGCGAACATCGCCGCCCGGCCCCGCAACGTTCATTGACCCCGCCAGCCTCTGCGCGACTTCTTCCGCCGCGATCGCAGCGAGCGACTTGAGGTCTGGTCCGGGCGCGGCTTCCGGAACGGCACGCTGTGCATTCGGAATCTCCGACGCCAGGTGTTCGATTACGGCTTCCAGTTGCTGTTCTATTCCATCCAGGCGGCCGAGTTGCAGTTCGGTCTGCTCCAGATGCGCCGCAAGCTCTTGGATCTGTCCTTCAAGGACTTTAAGACTCTCGACGTCCGAGCGCGTGGCAACGTCGCCAATCACCGTGCTCATGCGCGCTTCGAAGGCATCGAAGCGCGACCCGAAGCCATCCACGCCAGCGTCTGCTCTGAGGGTCTCCAGCGACTGCTCGATGCGCAATGCAATTTCCGAAAGACGCCGGTCCAGCCAAGTCTGATCAAGACCGGTCATAGCGTCGGCGTGCTCCGCGACCGGCGACGCGAAGAGATCGGCGGAAGTGGTCGCAGGAGCCGCCCGCATCGAAGAGGGCTCGCCGGGGATATTTGCGTCGGAGGGGGCATCCGCTCGCGGTGACTTGCGAACGAGAGCAGCGTCGCTCTCTTCGTAGATCCGGGTGAGCGCTTCCGCATCGACAGGGTCCCAACCGGCACGGTCGTCGTCATCGCAACCCACGATATCGAACGGATCGATCCCCGTCGGCACCGGGCGGTCCTCCACGGAAATGCCTGCCGCACCCGAAGCTGACTTCAGAGCAGCCGGGGCCGAAAGCGGAAGCACAGGAGACTGATCCGCCTCGTCGAGGGCCCCGATGCGGTCTGCGAGATCGGCAAGCCCGTATTCGATCCGCTCGTAGATCGGAGCGACCGCAGCGGCAGCGGTCCCGCGGGCATCATTCGCATCCCGACCCAGAGCGGCGAGGCGATCGCGCAATTCCTGAAGCAGCCCCGTATGCCGCTGATCGGCCTCGTCGATCTGATGCGAAATCGTCTGCAGCAATCCCCACAATTCCTGCGGGAAATCCCCTTCGGATTCGGCCGGATGGGGTGGCAGGGTGGCGAGGCCGGGTTCCGTGATCGACATGTGTCGCGTCCTTCAGGTCGCGCGCGGCGACGGCTGTCTCGGTGCGGACGGCAATCGGTCGGATGAAGAAATTCCGGTGATCGGGCCGCGCCGAGAATTGGCATGGGCGATCTTCACGCGGCACAGATGGAAGGAGCCCTCGCGACGAAGGTCTCAGTCGCCAGTAAACGGCGGGTTAAACTGTGCGCCAAAATGCGAGAATGAGCGGATTACGGGCCGTTATGTGCCTGCCGGGACCCATATCGGGACCCGTTTTCGGCCAATACCCCGGCCGAGTGCTGCTGATTCGCAGGGGTCTTAGAGGCCGCCGCTGCGCAGCACCGGCAACCCGGCCAGCAGCCGCTCGCGGATCAGGTCGCCCTCCGGCCACTCGTTTTCCGGGTCTTCCGGGTCTTCGAAAACATCGGGAACGAGCAGGGTCCGCATATTGCCGAGATCGTCGCTTGCGACCGTCGCGTGGACGTCGCCGGCCACCAGAATTTCGTGATCGCAATCGATCAGCGCTTTGGCCGTCAAGTTGCCGCCGACCAGGAAAACCCCATTGTCGCCATCACAGACCGCCAATCCATCGAGGGTGACGGACCCGAGCACCACGATGGCCGAAGCCGCTTTCACGATCTCTGCCGCACGGAGCGATCCGGATACGAGCAAAGAAGGCCCGCCTTCAACATCAGAGTTGTAAACGCGCCCAGCCACCGTCAGATCGCCGAGAGAAACGACGCAACTGTATCCCTCCGTGAAGGGCTCGGCGTCGTATTCGAGTACCAGGTCGTCCTCGACCAGCGCTCCTGCCTCCAGCACCAGCGCCTTCTTCTCCGGGTGATCGACGAGGATCTGCTCGACCCAATCTCCGAATGGTCCGCACCTCTCGAGGTCATGCTCCGCAATGCGGGCGCGGAACAAGCGGACGATTTCATCTAGTTCGACCGGCCGGCCAAGATCCTTGAGCGTTTTCATGACGTTCCACACCGCTTTCGACTATCCGAACCGGGGTCGATTCGAAAAGAAGCCTAGCAAACCGGAACGACAGTATCGAGGCAGGAGGCCGGGCCAAAAAAGTAACGGCGGCCCGTGAGGACCGCCGCACTTTGAAAACCGCTTAAGCGGAAACCGACGCTTAGATGACGTCGATTTCGGCCGGCAGGTACGACGTCACTTCGAGGCCGACTTCCTGCTCACGAACGGCGGGCTTGGTCCAGGTCTTCATGATTATTGATCCTCCAGTTGCCCCACCGAAACTGACCGGTGGAGTAATGCTGATATAGGCAACCTTGCCCATAACTACAAATCGCAATCGCGTGAGGAGTTTA
>JBLMYE010000061.1:0-7649 GCA_050258115.1 Deltaproteobacteria bacterium
CTTGAGGCACGCTCGGCGCTGCTCGAGCAGGCGGATCTCATAGAGTTCGAGATTCGGAGCCTGGAGACCGTGCGCGCCCGGCTTCGTCATGACGTGGCGCTGCTCACGCCCGACAAGCCCGATCCCGATCTCGTCGAGGAAATTGCCCGCGATGTGCTGGGCTATGTGCATCCGGCCGACCGCGTAATCGTTACGCGGTGAGCCACGGGCTTCAATCTTGCGCGAATGCAATCGCCCAGATGTAGCCGGGGAGCCGGCCGTCGTTTGGCGTCACCGACAGCCGCGCGGCCAATTCCAAGCCGCGCTGCTCGGCAATCCTCAGCGCTTCGGTCTTGTCCTCGCAGGAGAGCCCCTCCAGGCGAGGCGGCTTGACGATTCTGGCAAATTCGCCCGCGGTGACGGTCGCAGTCGGGGGCGTTGGCGCAACGTCGTTCATCGGTATACCGGATGCCTCAGCTATCGGCCGTCAGAGCCCCGTCACGGCGATCAACGACACTGCGGATGACCAAGCCTAACGAAACCGCTCCCCGGCATCCGCAATGACGACGCAATCTCTGCTCCTGATAGCACCAATGCCCGCCGCGCGCTCTGCGATTGCCAACTGCGACGGCCTGACGCAGTATCCGCCGGCCCGCCGACCGGTGCCGAACCGAGGAAAAGAACGACGTGACCATCGCCGCCCAACCTGCCAGCGATCCGAATGTGACCGATCCGAACATTTGTCTGCTGACGGCGATGCTTCGCTTGCGCCGCTTCGAGGAAAAGGCCGGGATGCTCTACGCGCTCGGCACGCTGGCCGTCTCATGCCCTCTCGGCATCGGGCAGGAGGGCGCCATTGCTGGTCTCTCTGCGTCGCTCGACGCCGGCGACAGTCTCCTCGCCCTCCAGGCCCGGCCGACGATTGAATTGGCTTTAGGCGCATCTCCCGCGGCGGCGTTCCAGCGGATGATCGATGCGTCCAGCGACGCGTCCGCGACGTCTGCGCTCGTGCGTCTGCCGGGGGAGGAGGTGCGCCGGCTTCCGCGCAACGAGGCCATCGCCGCAGCGTCCGGCCGCAACGGCCCGATCGTAGTGCTCGCGGGTGATGCGGGTGAATTGGCCAATTTGCTGCCTGAGTTGGACGCCCGGGTGCTTCCCGTCTTAATGATCCCTGCGGATCGCCGCCCGGCGAACTATGATCTCCCTGCCGGCTGGACGCTTCGCGAGTGCGACGGCAGTAGTGCTGCCGGCGTGCGTGAGGCGCTGATGTCCGCACGCAGGGATCGCTTCATCGCCGTCTCGATACTCACGCCTCCTTATGCCGGACATGCGCGCGGCGGCAGCCGGCGTTCTCAGGAACGGCGCGATATGGAAGATCCCATTGCACGTCTCCGCCGCCACCTCATCGGTGAAGGCCGCCTGCGGGAGGCGGAGGCCGCCGAACTCGAAGCGGCCGTCCGCTATGAGATCGCAGCCGCCGCACGCGGTCTGTCCGTGTCGTGATGCGCAAACCCGGACGTTTTGAAAGAGGTGCGCGGCGCGGCCATTTGCGCAGGCGCAGCCCGGCCTCTTCGAAGCGAAGGTGCCCGCCGCGATCGGCCAATTGGTTCAGAGCCTATGGATCCGCGAACCGGAGCAATCACCGCTGGCCCGTGCCGCCGATATCCCTGCTCTACATCGCCGCCCGCGCGGCTGTCGCTCTGGTGAACCACGCCATCGCCGCGCGTCTCTGGTGGACGGCCTTCAGCAGATAGCGGCCGAGGATGTGAAAAGCCCCTCACCGTGGCCGATTGGCCGCGCGTCCACAGAATCGCGGCGAACAGGCCAGGTCATCAACCGTTCTGTGGTACCCATCGGCTATCTCCCCGATGGGCGCAGCCACTAAAAATCGTCTCAGCAAAACAACCGAATCATCGGGCTGAGGGGATTTGCCATGAAGAGATTGAATGCGAAAGCGGCGCTGGCGGCACTCGTGGCGATCGGCGTTGCAGGATGCGCGGACGGCTCGACGGGTGTGATGACCACGTCGGCGCTGGGTCCGGACGCGGCCGCGAAAGCTGATCCTGCCTGCGCGACACTGGCGGCCCGCATCGACGCGCTGCGCAAGGAAGGCGTCGTCGCGACCGTCGAAAAAGCATCGGCCAGCAAGTCGAAAAACGTCTCCGTCAATCGCGAGACGCTGGCGAAGGTGGCCGAACTCGACAGAGCGAACGCCGAGTTCCAGTCCAAGTGCGCGCTGCCCACGACGGCGGCTGCCGCTCAACCCCCCGCTGCCAAGACGGCCGCAGCCGCCCCTGCGCCCGCAGCGGCCGCAACGAAGAAGCAATAAGGCTGCAGGCGCGGCGTGCCGTCATTCGTCCATGAACGCTTGACACAATCGGCACGTCATCCCGCTGTAGGCCGGACCGCGGTGCAGCATCCCGGTCACATGCGAACGCCCATCGGAACCAGGGGGTTGCGACAGGGCGGAGCGTGTGTGACAGACCAGAAGGTGCTGTACTGCGTATGACGAGCGAAGACGAAATCCAGGGGGTCGCGGTGTCGAGGGCAGGAGTTGGCGCAGGGCGGAGCGCGAGCGTCGTCGCGGCTGCCTTTCTCACAATTCTGGTGGCGGGTTGCGCTGGTGGTGGCGGCGGCGATCCGGGAGCGCGGCCGCTCCCGAGCGGGGAAACGTGCCAGTCGCTGCGCGGTCAATTGGACCGGCTGCTCGCCCGCGGTGTGCAGCCCAAGGTGGAAGCGCTGAGCGCAGGCCGCAGCCTCTCCGCCAAGGACCGCGCCGACGCAGAAGCCTATAATCGAATCCTTAACCAGTACCTCGGCGCGCGCTGCCACCTCTGAGGCGAGCGGACCAAACCGGAGGTCGTCATGGACTATCTGAACAACCCCTGGGTGATCATGCTGGTCAACGGCCTGATCGCTGGCTGGCTTGCAGGGCTTCTGCTGGGTGGCGGTGGTTTGATCCGCAACCTTTTCGTCGGTATCATCGGCGCGTTCCTTGCGGGCGTACTGATCAAGGCAGGCCTGCTGACGCTCCCGTTCACGACAGGCTTTCCCCTCGGCGACCAGATCATCGTCTCCACTGTGGGCGCTATCCTGGTCATAATCATTGCGCGCATCATCGCCCGCTGAGGAGGCTGCGCGGCCAATCCATGTCCGGAGATCCCGGTGCCTCGTTTTGCTAACATCCGCTCCGTCGCATTTTCCGCCGACGAAATGTTCGCTCTGGTCGCGGACGTCGAGAAGTATCCTGAGTTCGTGCCGCTGTGCGAGAGCTTGGTCGTGCACGCGCGTGAGCAGCGCGAGGATGGAACGGGCCTCGTCACCGCCACCATGGGCATCGGATACAAGGCGATCCGGGAAAAATTTACGACCAACGTGACCCTCGACCCGGCGGGCCGCTCGATCGTGGTGCGCCACAAGAACGGACCATTCCGTCGGCTGGAGAACGTCTGGCGGTTCACGCCGCGCGGCGAGACGGCCTGCGACGTGAACTTTGCGATCGACTATGAGTTCAGGTCCCCGCTTCTCGCCGTTGTCATGGGCGCTGTGTTCGACGCCGCTTTCCGCAAATTCGCGGAGGCATTCGAGACGCGTGCCGGTGAGGTCTACGGTCGCCGCGCGCCCGTCGCCGGTGTGGCACTGTCCTGACCGGTGTCATCAGACATTCATAGTGAAGTTCCGTCGGCCGAGCCGTGCCGTCCGGACTGCCGGCGCGGTACGTACCACTTTACAGACGCGCGCTGAGGCCCTATGTCGGCCTCACGCACGGCGGGTTGGCTCGCACGGCGCTTCTGGTTACGTCTCGCTGGAGGTCCCGCCCGTGATGGAACGCTTCCCATCGGCATCCGCACTCGTCTCCGCCAAGCAGCCGGAGCGTCCCGTGCTGGCCTCCCGGCCCCACGCGGCCGCTCGCGCCGCGCGATGGTTCCTGCAGAATTTTCCCGGCGATGTCGCCTATGCCTACAAAGCCAACTCGTCCGTCTTCATGATTGGCGCCCTTTACGGTGCGGGCATCCGGCACTTCGACGTCGCCTCGACACCCGAGCTGGAGGACGCGGCCACCATCCCCGGCGTCGACCTGCATTTCATGCATCCCGTGAAGTCGCGCCGCTCGATTGCGAAGGCCTATCATGTTCACGGTATCCGCTCGTTTTCTCTCGATAGCGAAGACGAGCTGAACAAGATCGTCGAAGAGACGCGAGGCGCCGCCGGTCCGGCCGGCGATCTGGTCCTGTTCGTGCGCATCGTGGTGCCGCCGATCAATTCGGCCGTGCCGCTCGAGCGCAAGTTCGGTATTGCGGGCGATGCAGCGGCCAACCTCCTGGTCAAGGCACGTCAGGCCGCGTCGGAACTCGGCGTCACATTCCATGTCGGTTCGCAGACCATGACGCCGGACGCCTACACCCATGCGCTGGGCGAAGTCGGCAAGCTGATCGGGCAGGCCGGCGTGGTGGTCGATCGTCTCGATGTGGGCGGTGGGTTTCCAGCCGTTTACCCGGGCATGACGCCGGCCCCGCTGTCGAGCTTCATGACGGCGATCCGCGACGGCGTCGAAAAGCTGCCCGTGCGCGAGGACGTCCGGCTCATGTGCGAGCCGGGCCGCGCGTTGGTGGCGGAGGCCGAAAGCGTCATCGTGCGGGTCGAGGCGCGGCGTGGCAACGATCTATTCATCAACGACGGGGGCTATGGCGTCCTGTTCGATGCCGCGCACCTGAACTGGATCTACCCGGCGCGGCTCGTGTCGCGCGCACCCGCGAAGGGCGAGGCGATGCAGGCGTTTGCCCTGTGGGGACCGACCTGTGACTCGATTGACTACATGAAGGGTCCCTTCATGCTGCCCGCCGGCATCAAGGAAGGCGACTACGTCGAGATCGGCAACGTCGGCGCCTACGGGCGGGCGATCGCAGGCGACTTCAACGGCTATGGCCGCTACGACGAGGCGATCCTCGACGACGAGCCGATGTTGTCGCTTTATGGTTCCGATCAGCTCAGCCTCGCGGCCGGCGAACGCTGAAAGATCGAACCGCCCGCAAATCGAGACCGGGCGCTGGACAGCGAGGCAGGCCATGGCCCGGATTCGTCTGCGCATCGATTTCGACGGCGAGCGCTACATCGGTCATGGCCGCATCGAGCTTCTCGAACTGATCGGACGTCATGGATCGATCAGCCAGGCCGCGAAGGCCATGGGCATGTCTTACAAGCGGGCGTGGTATCTGATCGACGGATTCAACGCCATGTTCCGCGAACCGCTCATCGAACGCCATCATGGCGGCAGGGGCGGGGGGTCGGCGACGCTCACGCCGTTCGGCGAGCGGATGGTCGCCGAGTATCGGGCGATGGAGGCCAGGGCGCTCGACGTCTTTGCCGAGCCTGTCGGCTTTCTCCAAGATAAGCTTGTCAAATCCGCGCACGGCCGGCGCAAGCCGACGACGCCGGACACCCGCAGCAAGTGACCGGCTTCACGCCGGGCTTGCGGGATCGCGCACGCGCCCACGTTCGACGGTGACGAGGCGTGTCGCGAGGCGTTCGGCCTCGTCGCGGGAATGAGTCACGTAGAGCATCGGCACGCCGAATTCGTCGCGGATGCGTTCGATCAGAGCCAGGATCGTTTGCCTCTTCTCCTCGTCGATGCCGGAAAGCGGTTCGTCCATCAGAAGAAGCCGCGGCGAGGCGAGCAACGCACGCGCCAGCGCCACGCGGCTTTTCTCGCCGCCCGAGAGCCGCGTCGGGCGCCTATTCAAAAGGTGCCCGATGCCCAGAACGTCGATGACGTGCGCGTGCGGTAGACCGTTGTCGTGCGGCGCGAACCAGCGGCCGAATGCCAGGTTCTGGGAGACCGTGAGGTGGGGAAAGAGCTGCGTATCCTGGAAAACCATTCCCACGCGACGCTTGTGCGCCGGGACGAAGATGTGCCGGTCGACATCGACCAGCACGTCGCCATGAAGGACGATCCGTCCGCGTTGCGGCCGGATCAGCCCGGCGATGAGATGCAGAAGGGTCGTCTTGCCGGCGCCGGACGGCCCGAACAGGACGGTGATCCCGGAGCCGGCCGAAAACTTCGCATCGAGTTCGAAAGTGCCGGCTTTTGCCACACAATCGACCTGCAGGACCGGCTCGTCAGTCATTGGAACACCGACGTGCGCTTCAAGAGACGCTGCCCGATGGCCTCAGAGACGATGAGGGCCGCGAACGAGATCACGATCGAAACGGTCGCGAGACGCAAGGCGCCACTTTCGCCGCCCGGCACCTGCGTGAAGGAGTAGATCGCCGAAGGAATGGTCTGGGTTTCGCCCGGAATGTTCGAAACGAACGTGATCGTCGCGCCGAACTCGCCGAGTGCCTTGGCAAAACACAGAATAACGCCGGCGAGAATTCCCGGAGCCGCGAGGGGCAGGGTCACCATCATGAATGTCGCGAAGGGTCCGGCACCGAGCGTCCCGGCCGCCGCTTCCAGGCGCCGGTCGATCGTTTCGAACGACAGGCGTATTGCCCGCAGCATCAGCGGAAAGGCCATGACGGCAGCTGCCAGCGCCGCGCCCGTCCAGCGAAACGAGAATGTGATGCCGAGCGTGTCGTAGAGAAAGGATCCGATCGGACCTTGCCGGCCAAACGACAGTAGCAGCAGATAGCCCGTCACCACCGGTGGCAGCACCAGAGGCAGGTGCAGAACCCCGTTGAGCAAGGTCTTGCCGGGAAACGACCAGCGCGCGAGGGCATAGCCAGCGAGTACGGCAGCGGGCAGGGATGCGAGCGTAGCGACCGTCGCCACGCGCAGGCTGAGCGCGATCGCCGTCCATTCCTCGGGCGTGAACTCGAACACGGCTTGATCCTCAGTCGGGCAGTCCAAAGCCGTTCGCAGATAGAACCGTGCGGCCTTCGGGTGAAGTCAGAAAGCGGATCAGGCTCGCGGCTGCATCGGGAGAATGTGCATCAGCCGTCACAGCGGCAGGATAGACGATCGCAGGATGCGTGCTGGCCGGAAAGACGGCCACAATACGCACCGAAGGGTCGCTCCGGGCATCCGACCCATAGACGATGCCGAGCGGTGCCTCGCCGCGCGAAACCAGAGCCAGCGCAGCGCGGACATTCTCCGACTGCGCCAGCCGGCTTTCCAACTCGGGCCAGATCCGAAGGCTTTCGAGCGCGGCCTTGGCGTACTTGCCCGCCGGGACGGCCTTCACGTCGGCAACCGCGAGGCGCCCCTCTCCGAGCAGAGCGGTGAGCCCGGCTCCGGGCTTTAGTTCAATGTTGGCCGTGCTGGCGGCAGGTGCGATCAGCACGAGCGAATTGGTCGCGACGATCGTCCGCGTTTCCGGCCGGATCAGATTTTTCGTGGCGAGGTAGTCCATCCATTCCGAATCCGCGCTGATGAAGATGTCGGCCGGCGCGCCCTGTTCGATCTGTTTGGCAAGCGCGGACGATGCGGCGAACGACACGATCGGCCTTGCGCGGCCCTTCGACTGCATCACCTTTGCGGCATCATCCAGAACGTTTTTGAGACTCGCAGCCGCGAATACGGTCACGGATCGGGCGCCGTCGTTCGCGCGCCCGCTTCCGGCCCCGGCACAAAGAGCAATAACGAAGGCCAGCATCACAGCGGCGGCGGTCACGCCACGCAGGCGGCGCCGGGTCAGTTCGCGATACATCTCGGTCTCCCGTCGGTTATAGCC
>JBLMYE010000062.1:0-11298 GCA_050258115.1 Deltaproteobacteria bacterium
GATCGAGGATCTGGCGCGACATCGCCTGGAGAACGCGCTCGGGCACCGGCGTCGGTCCGGGAATCTGAAGGAAGTGGCGGCCGGGGCGGCGAGGTTCTTTCGACATGGCGCGTCCTTGAAACGGGGTCGGGGCGGGGATCATCGGTGCGCTTGCTACCGGCCGCCGATCTGTGCAATCGGCAGGACACTGGAGACCGCTGAACGATTAATCCCTCTTGCTCAACAGATGGGCAGCTATAGGAAGTGACACGGAAGGCCGTCAAGTGACTGTAAGGCCAAGAGGCTCGGCCAATCGTCGCGTGCCGCAGCAAGTCAATCCCGCGGATGTTTCCGCACAGGAATGAGTTGGCGTCTTCGCGTGCGAATGCGCAAACTGAGTGGGCGGAGAGAGGGCGACGATGAACGATTTTCACAAGCTGTCGGCCGCAGGGATGCGCGACGAGATCGCGCGCGGGCGGCTTTCTAGCGTTGCGGTGGTGACGAGCTGCCTGCGTTGGATCGAGATTCGCGAACCCTTGATCGGCGCGTGGGCCCATATCGATCCGGAATGGGCGCTTGACCATGCGCGGGCAGCCGACGCTCACCAGGCCGCCGGAAAGGTGCTGGGCCCGCTCCACGGCGTGCCGGTGGGCATCAAGGACCTGATCGACACGGCCGACCTTCCCACAGAATACGGCACGCCTGCGTTTGCGGGCCATCGTCCTCAGGCAAATGCCGAGGTCGTGAACCGCTTGCAGGCCGCGGGCGCCATCATCCTGGGAAAGACGGTGACGACTGAACTCGCCTTCTATGGACCTGGCAAGACACGCAACCCGGTCGATCCGTCACGCACTCCAGGCGGGTCCTCGTCGGGTTCAGCCGCAGCCGTTGCAGATTATCATGTGCCGCTGGCCCTCGGTTCGCAAACGGCAGGTTCGATCCTGCGGCCGGCATCCTACTGCGGTGTCTTCGGCTTCAAGCCGACGTTCGGCGAAATTCCACTCGAGGGCGTCATCGCGCAGTCTCCGCCGCTCGATACCCTCGGCGGCTATGCCCGCTCCGTCGCCGACATGGCGCTGCTCATGGCGGTGCTGACCGGTAAATCATGCGATCTCGACCTTGTTGATGGCCGGCCGCTGCGCCTGGCGTTCCTCCGGACCCCGGCATGGCCCCAGGGTGATGCGGACATGCGCGCGGCAATCGAGCGTCTGGTCCGCGCGAACGAGGGTCTGATCAGCGAGGTCTCAATGCCCGAGGACTTCGCGGCCACGGGCGGGCTTCAGCGCGCCGTGCAGTTTCACGACATAGCGAGGAATTTCGGACCCATCGTTGATAAGCATCCCAGCATCATGTCGGCAAAGCTGAAGGACGTCGTGGCCGAAGGCCGTTCCGTTACAGCAGCCGAATACGACGCTGCGCTTGCGCGCCGGGAACCCCTCTATCGGTCGTTGGAAAGCATATTCTCGGCCTACGATGCGATTCTCACGCCGGCCTCGCAAGGTGTTGCCCCGGCGGGTCTATCCTCCACGGGCTCGCCAATGTTCAACTTCATTTGGACGTATCTCGGTGTGCCGGCCATCAGCATTCCGCTGCTTACGTCCGGTGGCCTGCCGCTCGGCATGCAGCTCGTCGGTCCGCGCGGTAGCGACGCCCGGCTTCTCGGCGTGGCCGAAGCTGCCATGGCCGCCCTCAAACGACCCTGACCCCATCGCCGGCCCGCACCCGGCCCGAGCTCTTTACGATCGCGTAGATGCCCATGTCGCTGTGCCCACGGCTGCGGAGCAGGATGGCCGGAATGTCGAGATCCCGACGGCCCGTCACTGGATTGACGTTCGTGGCTGCGCACCGGCCTGTGCGATCAATGACCTCCAGTTCGATCTCGCCAACCCGGAGTGTTTTCCCCACCCAGCCGAGTTCGGCCCAAGCGGGCGCACCCGTGAGCACAAGATTGGGACGGAACCGGATGGGGTCGATCGGTTGCGCCACCGTTCGTTCCATATCGGCGATGCTGCCCAGGTTCACGATGTGGACGCACCGTTGTGGCATGTCGGAGAGAACATGGCCCTGAGCGCGGACGATCTTCGGCGGTCCCTTGAGGCTGTCCTTCAAGTACTCAGCGAAAAACTGTGCGATGATGGCCCGCCCCGCCTGCGTCGCAAGGCATCCGCTCGCCACGTCGCCACCGTCCCGGCTGATCGTCAGAGTTTGCGTCTCGGGATTGAAACGGCTGGCGACGGTTGCGAGATCCTCATGCCGCATCAGCGTCAGGAAACTCGACTTCGGCACATGCACGGGCTTCAATGGGTCGAAACGCCCCGGACCGTTCTCGATCGCGAACGCGCGATCCCAGGGCAACGCCTCGCCTGGCGTGAGATCGGCAAATTCGAGGGCTTCCGCGGAGAGCCCCTTGACGGGGAAGCGATAAAGGCCTGCCAACGACAAGCCGGACGGCACGAACTGGGGCAAAGCGTTCAAACCTGACCGTGACGAGAGACGCGTAAATAATAGCAGGTCTCTCCGCCAGTGCCACGATCCAGACCGCGCGCCGATGGCGCCGGCGTCTCCGCAGGGCAATGAAAACTGACCTCCGCCCCTTTTCTGGGCAGCAAGTCCTCCCATATCCTCAGAGATTGACGCGATGCCTTCCGGGGTCGCGACGGATGCCACTACAATTAAGACGGCGCCAGCCCACGGGCCCCTCCAGGACGTGGCGGCGCGCGAGAAAGGTCAAATCGATGAATTTCGATCGCTACACGGATCGCGCCAAGGGGTTCGTCCAGTCGGCGCAAAGCCTGGCTCTTCGTGAAGGCCACCAGCAGTTTGCACCCGAACATCTCCTGAAGGTTCTCCTCGACGATGAGGAAGGCTTGGCGGCAGGTCTTATCGACCGGTCAGGCGGCCGCTCCCGCGAGGCGCTGGCGGCGGTTGAACGCGCACTCGCCAAACGTCCAAAAGTGTCCGGCGGTGGGGCAGGCCAGCTCTACATGTCGCCGGAACTGGCGCGCATCTTCGACAACGCCGAAAAAATTGCCGAGAAGGCGGGCGACAAATTCGTGACCGCCGAGCGCCTGCTGCTGGCGCTCGCATTGGAAAAAGGCTCCGAAACCGCCAAGATCCTTGGCGACGCCGGTGTCACTGCGCAGGGCCTGAATACGGCGATCAACGACATTCGCAAGGGCCGCACCGCCGACAGTGCATCCGCTGAACAGGCGTATGACGCGCTGAAGCGTTATGCCCGCGACCTCACGGAGGCGGCGGCTTCGGGAAAGCTCGATCCCGTCATCGGCCGCGACGAGGAGATCCGCCGCACGATCCAGGTGCTGTCGCGCCGGACGAAGAACAATCCTGTCCTCATCGGCGAGCCGGGCGTCGGCAAGACCGCCATCGCGGAAGGCCTCGCTCTGCGCATCGTCAAAGGCGACGTTCCTGAAAGCCTGAAGGACAAGAAGCTGCTCGCGCTCGACATGGGCGCGCTCATCGCCGGCGCGAAGTATCGTGGCGAATTCGAGGAGCGTCTGAAGAGCGTACTCAGCGAAGTGCAGGCAGAGGAAGGCGGCATCATCCTCTTCATCGACGAGTTGCACACCATCGTCGGAGCCGGCAAATCGGAAGGCGCGATGGATGCCGGAAATCTCTTGAAACCGGCGCTTGCCCGCGGCGAGCTTCACTGCGTCGGCGCAACCACGCTCGACGAGTATCGCAAGCACATCGAGAAGGATGCGGCTCTGGCCCGCCGCTTTCAGCCCGTCTTCGTTAACGAGCCGTCAGTGGAGGATACCATCTCCATCCTGCGCGGCTTGAAGGAGAAGTACGAGCTGCACCATGGCGTGCGGATCACCGACAGCGCGCTCGTGGCCGCGGCTACCCTCTCTAATCGCTATATCACCGACCGGTTCCTGCCCGACAAGGCCATCGACCTCGTCGATGAGGCGGCGTCGCGCCTGCGTATGCAGGTCGACTCCAAGCCCGAGGAACTGGACGCTATCGACCGCGATCTCATGCAGTTGATGATCGAGCGCGAGGCTCTGCGCAAAGAAACGGACGAAGCCTCCAAGGACCGGCTGTCGAAGCTCGAAACCGAGATCGCCAATCTCGAGGAGAAGTCGGAGGTGCTCACCACCCGCTGGGAGGCCGAAAAGCAGAAGCTCGGCTCCGCCCAGAAGATCAAGGAGGAGCTGGAAGCGGCTCGTAACGAACTCGAACTGGCGCAGCGCAAAGGCAACCTGGCGCGCGCCGGCGAGCTGACGTATGGCGTCATTCCCGATCTGGAAAAGAAGCTCGCCTCCATCGAGACGGCAGACGGCAAGACCGCGATGGTCGAAGAGGCCGTCACGCCCGATCAGATCGCCGGCGTCGTCTCCCGTTGGACGGGCGTGCCCGTCGACAAGATGCTCGAAGGCGAGCGTGAAAAGCTTCTCAAGATGGAAGAGGCGCTGGGCAAGCGTGTCGTCGGCCAGAAGGAGGCCGTCATCGCCGTCTCGACCGCAGTTCGCCGCGCGCGCGCGGGGCTCCAGGACCCGAACCGTCCGATCGGCTCTTTCATGTTCCTGGGGCCCACGGGCGTCGGCAAGACGGAGTTGACGAAATCGCTCGCCGCGTTTCTCTTCGACGACGATACGGCGATGGTGCGCATCGACATGTCCGAGTACATGGAGAAGCATTCCGTCGCCCGGCTGATCGGCGCGCCTCCAGGCTATGTCGGCTACGAGGAGGGCGGCACGCTGACCGAAGCCGTCCGACGTCGTCCCTACCAGGTCGTCCTGTTCGACGAGATAGAGAAGGCGCATCCCGATGTCTTCAACGTGCTCCTTCAGGTGCTCGACGACGGGCGCCTGACGGATGGGCAGGGCCGGACCGTCGATTTCAAGAACACCCTGATCATCCTCACGTCGAACATCGGCGCGCAGTATCTCGTCGAACAGAAGGAAGGCGAGGACACGGAAGCCGTGCGCGACGAGGTTATGGCGGAAGTGCGCTCCCGGTTCCGGCCGGAATTCCTGAACCGTCTCGACGAAATCATCCTGTTCCACCGCCTGCAGCGGTCCGACATGGGCCAGATCGTCGATATCCAGATGGCGCGGCTTCAGAAACTCGTCGCCGATCGGAAGATCACGATCGAACTCGACGACGCGGCACGCACATGGCTTGCCAACCGTGGTTACGACCCGGCCTACGGCGCGCGTCCCTTGAAGCGTGTCATCCAGAAGCAGGTGCAGGACCCGCTCGCCGAACAGATCCTGGCCGGCGGCGTGAAGGATGGCGACACGGTCAAAGTCTCCGTCCGGGATGGCGCCATCACTATCAACGGATGGCCGGTCAAGACCGCCGCCTAGCCAAAAACGAGAGGGCCGGACAAATGTCCGGCCCTTTTGCCGTTTGGCCGCGATCGTCGCGGTCCCCTTGCCTAGAACTTGAACGTCGAGATGAGCCAGGGAACGTGGTCGTCGGTGTTGCCCGACGGGAGCCACGTATAGACGTTCATGTAGCCAGCTTCGAATGTGAAATTCTCAGTGATCTCGAAATTGAGCCCGGCGAAATTGCGCCATTGCTCGAGGCCGCTGTCCTGGGGACGGCCGTTGGCCCGGACGACATCGTTGAGTCGCCAGAAGGCTTCCGACCAGACGACGCCTTTCACGTTCTCCACGATCGGAAACATGAGGCGTAACTGTTCGCGCAGCCGCCACACCGTGTCACCACCTGCTTCGAATATCCGCTGTTCGAGACGCGTCCGCCAGTTCAAGGTGGGCTCATCCTTGCCGCCGAAAAGACGGATATTCACCTGTTCCCAGATCCGGTCCTCATCGGCGAACCCGCCCTTCTGGTCATAGACGCGGAAGTGCGCATAGCCTCCGGTGAAGGCAAGCCAGTCGTTCCATTTGTAGGTGACTGAGGGCCGGACGATGAAGAACGTCAGATAGGAAACGTCGTCGTACCAGCGCTCCTGAACTTCCAGGTTTGCCGACCACTGATCGTTGATCTTGTAATTGAAGTTCTGCGTGTTCCAGAGCTGGGTGTCGCCATCCACGGCCTGGGACGGTGCAGCCCAACTCCCGACGATCGCCGCGGCCACAATGGCCGGCAAAGCCCGGTACATTTCCCTCGTCCCCATCTCGCCGGACAACCGCCCGGTGAGGCGTGTCCCCCGTCTACCCGATCAAGCCCTTGCGGGCCCCCGTTTGATCGCAGCTCGGAATTTATGGGTGATTCCTCGAGGGGCAAACCAAGCAAATTTGATCTGCTTAGAACCGTGATTGCAAAGCGATCGCTCAATCTCAAGGCGGTGTGGACGGCGCGCAACGCTGCTTCCGCGATATTGGACGGAATTTCCGTATCCCTAGGCCGCCGACTTCGGTTCTCCGCCGAGGGCTGGTTCCTCGACGAGTGCAACCGGCTTTGCCGGGCGGGCCGCCAGGCATTCCTTCGTCAGCTTCGTCGCAGCAACGTAATCGGGCTTGCCCGACCCCAGCAGGGGAATGTGCTCGACAGCGAGAATGTCCGCCGGCACGTTCAACTCCGACATACCCTTGGCTTTGACGAGTTTTTGGAAGGGCTCGCGCGTCAGGGTCTTGTCCGTGGTTAGAAGAATGAGCCTTTCGCCCTTTCTGGCATCGGGCACGGCGACGACGATGGTGACGAGGCTCGGCCACAATTCGGCTGCAAGCGCCTCCACGGCCGACAGCGAGACCATCTCGCCGGCGATCTTGGCGAACCGCTTGGCGCGGCCCTTGATCGTGATGAAGCCCTGCGCGTCGATGGCAACGATGTCGCCGGTATCGTGCCAGCCTTCCACCGGAGGTTCGAGAACACCCGGATTTTCGGTCCGGAGGTAGCCCAACATCACGTTTGGACCGCGCACGAAGAGCCGGCCGCCCTCTTCGATACCCGGCACCGGTTCGAGCCGCGCCTCCATGAGCGGCGCCAGCCGTCCGACGGTGCCCGACTTGTTCGAAAGCGGAGTGTTGATCGCCAGCACGGGTGCCGTTTCCGTGACCCCATAACCTTCCAGAATGCGCACGCCGAACTTGTCCATGTAGGTCTGCCGCGTGCGGTCCTTGACGGCCTCAGCTCCGGCCACCACGAGGCGGATTCGATGGAAGTCGTAGGGATGCGCCGAGCGGGCGTAGCCGGTCAGGAACGTGTCGGTGCCGAAGAGAATGGTGGCGTTCGACCCGTAAACGAGTTCCGGCACGATGCGGTAGTGCAGCGGCGAGGGATAGAGATAGACCGGCACGCCGCCGACGAGCGGCATCACGAGTCCCCCGGTCAGGCCGAACGAATGGAACACCGGCATCACGTTGAATACCTTGTCCTGACCGTTGACGGCGATGCGGTGCAGGCACTGGAAGGCATTGGCGAGAAGGTTCTTGTGGCTCAGCACCACGCCCTTTGGAGTTCCTTCTGATCCCGATGTGAACAGAATGGCTGCGGGATCGCCGGGCTTGCGCTCGGCCTGCGGACGCGACCCCTGCATGAGACCGAAAAGCTTGTCGCCGATCCCGATCGTGGCCTTGACGTCTTCCAGATAGACGATCTTCACGACAGTCGAGAGCTTGTCGACCGCCTCACCGAGCTTCGCCTTTTCCACGAAGGCGCGGGAGGTCAGCACCACGTCCACTTTCGCCGCCTGACAGGCGTAGATCATATTCTGCGCGCCGGCCGAGAAGTTGAGCATCGCGGCCACGCGGCCGATCGTTTGCAGAGCGAAGAACGTGACGGCGACGCCGGCCGCATTCGGCAGCAGAACGCCGACCGCAGCACCTTCCGGCGCAAGCGGAGCGATCTTGCGGCCCAGAACCTGCGCGCCGAGGATAAGCTTCTTGTAGGAGAGCTTGGTTCCAAGCGCGTCCTCGATGGCGGGCTTTCCGGTGTCGCGCGTAGCCTTCGCTTCCACGAGCGCCGGGAACAATGTCTGTTCGAGATTCGCCGTCAGAACGGCCGTGTTGACCATTATGTCCTGGAGCGCCGCGCCCGCAGCCTGACGGCGCATCTTGCCGCGCAGCGTCTGATCCACCGGCAGCTTGACCGGCGGAAGGATGGTCACCGTCGTCTTGGGGAAGAGCGTCTTTTTCGTCTGATAGCGGTTGAGATAGCCGAAGTAGGACCGTTCCAGACCATCGATGCGAACGGGCACGACGATGGCGTCGGCCTTGTCGGCGATCATGGCCGTCCCGTCATAGACTTTCATCAGGCCACCGGTTGTGGTCAGCCGCCCTTCGGGAAAGATGACCAGCGTCTCTCCAGATCTCACGTCGTTGATCAGATGCCGCGTGCTCAGGGGCTTCGTCGGATCGATCGGATGGACTTTGGCAAGAGACAGGAACGGCTTCACCCACCAGCGTTGCGCAATGCCCGTGTCGATCGCATACGACGCGAAATCCGGCATGATCGAATGCATCAGAGGCGCGTCGAGAAAGCTGACGTGGTTGGGCGCGATGATCGCGCGCGTGCCGGCTTCGGGCAGGTTCTCAAGTCCCTTCACCTCCAGGCGGAGGAAGGTCCTGAAGAGGAAAATGGCGAGATCCTTCAGGCCATGCTTGCCCCAGGCCTTGAGAACGAGACCGACCACGAAGAGGTTCGCCGCGCCGAGCATAAGGAAGAGCGAAGCCGTTCCCAAGCCCGCCCATTGCAGCGCGGCCAGGAGCAGGCTCGCGCCCACCATGAAGCCAGCCGAAAGGACGTTGCACGCGGCCACCACGCGCGCCTTGTGGTCGTCGCGTGCCCAGAGCTGGACCGCGGCGAAAGCCGGGACGATGAAAAGACCGCCGGCGAGCGAAAGAATGAACAGACCGCTCGCGAGCCTGAGCCCCGTCAGCGAGGCAAGAAATGTCTCCACGCCGATAGGTTCGACCGACCGCACGATGCTCGAAGCCGTCCATGCCAGATCGAAACATGCCAGCGCCATCAGGAACGCGCCAACGGGAACGAGCGCCATGTTCGGCCGCATGCGGCTCGCTTTCGCCGCGAGAAAAGAACCGACGGCGATACCGACGGTGAACACCAACAGGCCGAGCGTGATAACGCCCTGCGTCCCGTTCAGTCCGTCTTTCAGCATCACCGGCAGAAGGGACAGCGCGACCGCGCCGACGAGCCAGAACCAGCTTGAGATGAGGCCGCCGGTCCACAGTCGACGGTCTTCCCTCAATTCATTGATGAGCGCGAAGGTCGATGCAAAAGGATTCCGGGTGACGACGAGACCGGGCGCAGCGGCGCCCGTCTTAGGGATCATCCCCGCGGTGACCCAGCACAGAACCGATAACACCACGACCGCAACGGGAAGTGCCCACGCCGTACCTTCGGGATGCACCATCAGTCCGCCCGCGATCGTCCCGATCAGGATTGCGGCGAACGTGGCGCTTTCCACGAGCGCGTTGCCCGCAGAAATCTCCTTCTTGTCGAGCAGCGAAGGAAGGATGCCGTATTTGATCGGCCCGAAAAGTGCGGCGATCACGCCAAAGCCGGCGAGCCCCACGAAAAGAACGGGCACCGAGTTGAACCAGAAGCCGGCGGCCGCCACGAGCGCCACGGGGATCTCGAAGCGCTTCAGCCACTCGGCCAGTTCCGCCTTGTCGTACTTGTCGGCCCACTCGCCGCCGAGACCCGAGAGCAGGAAGAACGGCGCCACCAGAACCGCACCTGCCAATGCTACGAGCGACGCGCCTTCCGCCTCCCCGATCTTAAAGAGGATCAGGATGACCAGCGCGTTCTTCACGAAGTTGTCGTTGAGCGCCGACAGGAACTGGCACCAGAACAGGCTGGCGAAGCGGCGGGTCGTGAGCAGGTCGGGGTACATCTGTCGGATCCTTGGTACACGGAAGGAAGGAGAAGCCCACGCGGTCGGCCGCGAGTATGGGCGGCAACGTGGTTAAAGAACGGCTGAACGAAATCGGGCTCTACGTTGAAGGGTCGAGGTTTTTTTGCATGCCCCGCCTCGGACCGGAGGCAAAGGGGACCTCGGGTGATCATCGAAGTTCCGCCGTTGAAGTTCGTGCAGCATCGCCTGTACCCACTTGAACATTGTTCAAGACCGCATCATAGATAATCTTGAACACAGCTCAAGAGGGCTCTGGCACAGTGCTCGGGGACGCGACAAGTCTGGGTAAATGGCCGGTGAAAGCCTTCACTGCTCAGCGGCTTGCCGTCATGACGGGTGCTCGGCGCATCAGTTCCTCGATGCGAGCCCGCTCGCGCTGAAACTCCGTGAGATCCCTACCGGCCAGCTTGCGCTCGCGCGGGACCTGGATAGAGAGCGGATCGACGAAGCGCGTATTGATCAGCACTTCGTAATGCAGGTGCGGACCCGACGACAGGCCGGTCGATCCCACGTAGCCGATGATCTGGCCTTGGCGGATCTTCATTCCCTCCTTCACGCCCGGTGCGATCCGCACCATGTGGCTGTAGGCGGTCTGATAGCCGTTGGCGTGACGGATGCGCACGTAGTTGCCGTTGTAGCTCTTGTGCCGTGCTTCCTCGATCGTGCCGCTGCCTGCGGCGAGAATGGGCGTCCCGACTGGCGCTGCCCAGTCGACGCCGGTATGCATCTTCCGGATGCCGAGCAGTGGATGGTAGCGCACCCCGAAACCGGACGTGAGACGAAGATCGCCGCGAATGGGTTTGCGCATGAGAAACTTGCGCGAGTTGTTACCGTCCTTGTCGTAGTAGTCCACGATCCCGTCCGCGGAGCGGAAGCGATAGTAGCTCGTCGTTTCTCCGCCCGTCGTGATCGCCGTGTAGAGCAGTTCACCCGGCGGACCGTCGGTGCCGTTCTCCTGCTTGAGATCGAAGAAGTACTCCGCCGTGTCGTCCGCGCGCAGCCTGCGGCGGAAGTCTGTTTCCGACGCATGCACGCGAAGCACCTGCATGATGGTATCGGTCGGCACCTGCTGCACGAGACTGGCGTGATAGAGGCCGGCGTAGAGCGTATTGCTTGCACCGGTTTCGCTGAGAGCCAGCCGTTCCGTCACGATCTCCTGAGCGGGCGGCGTTGCACTGGCGATGAAATCGCCGCCTCCGCTGCGGTTCACGGTCAGAAGATGTTCGTGACCGTCGCCGAACACGGACAGGCGGGTCGGCTCGAATTTTCCAGGATCGTCGAGCGAAGGTACCAGCGTGATGTGAACTTCCTGGCCAGGCTTCAGGTTTTCTTCGCGAAAGATCGTCTCTGCCGAGGCCAGTATTTCTCGCACGACCCATGTCTCCGCGCCTGCGGATGCGAGAATTTTCGCTAGCGTGTCGCGTGGTCCAACCTTCACGACGCGCGTCGTCTGCCCCTCGAGTTCCTCTGTCGGCTCGTCTTCTTCCACCGCTGTCTTCGCGAGGTTT
>JBLMYE010000063.1:0-7204 GCA_050258115.1 Deltaproteobacteria bacterium
GCCGGTCGATGAAGCCCGCGCTCTGGCATCCGGCATCGCGCGGCAGGAAGCGAGGCTCGACGACGCTGCCCGGAGGTTGCTGTCGAGTTTCGAAGGCACGGTCGATATGACCGATGGTTCACATTCTCCACATCCCATCGAAAATCGTTAGAACAGTTGAGGAACTCGCTCTCATGTTGAAACGTTGTCTCATCGCTGCCGCCGCATTTATTGCCGCCGTTCCAGTCTTTTCTTTCGAATTGCTCGCCCATGCGAACCTTGATGTGAAGACGGCCTCGCAAGGCTCACTTCGTGCAGCCGTGCGCGTGCCACACGGATGTGACGGGTCGGCGACGGTGGCGGTGAAGCTCGTCGTTCCGGAAGGGATCATCGGGGTTAAGCCGGCGCCAAAGGCCGGGTGGACCGTTGAGACGGTCAAAGGGCCCTACGCCAAGGCCTACGACTATTATCACGGCAAGGTGTCGGAGGGTGTGAAGGAAATCATCTGGCGCGGAGGTCCGCTCATGGATGAACACTTCGACGAATTCATCTTCATTGGCTTCGTGTCGGATGCTTACGCGGCAGGGGCTCAGGTGCCGTTCCCTGTGACCCAAGAGTGCGAAAAAGGTCAAATCGCATGGTCGGAGGTGGCTGCGCCGGGCGCGGATTCGCACAGTCTCAAGTATCCGGCGCCGATCCTCAAGATCGTTGCGAAAGACGGGGCGAATAAGGCGGCCGCGGCAGGACTGGCGGTGGCAAATGCTTGGGCGCGTGCGACGCCCGGAGGTGCCAAAGTCGGCGCCGGGTATCTTGAAATCGTGAATGGGACCGCCGCTGACGATACTCTGCTTTCGGTGTCGTCTCCGGTTGCCGGAAAAACCGAGATCCACGAAATGAAACATGACGACGGCGTGATGAAGATGCGTGCTCTCACCGACGGGCTCACCATTCCCGCGGGCAAGACGATCTCACTGTCTCCCGGAGGCCTGCACATCATGTTTCTTGACCTCGCGGCCCCCCTGGTGGCCGGACAGAAATTTGATCTCGAACTCACGTTCAAGACCGCCGGCAAGGTCACCGTGCCGGTATCTGTCGGGGAGATCGCGGCGCCGAAGGCCGCCGATCCGCACGCCAATCACCATTGAGGGTTCGTACTGCGGCCTTCCTGTTGCCCTACTTGGTGCAGACGGTGCTTTGCCGATTCGGCACTGAGAGGACGGCTCGATGACGTTTAAGAAACTTCTGCTGACGCTGTGCGCGCTGGTCTTTCTGACGGGTCCGTCGGCGCTGGGGGCGCAAGCGGCATCTGCCGATGCGATCGATGCCGACGTGAGGGCAACGATCGAGCGGTTCTATTCGCAGGTCGGCGGGGCGCGCGAGCTGGCCAACAAGTCCTACGGCATTCTCGTCTTTCCGTCAGTCGTAAAGGCCGGGTTCGGGATCGGTGGAGAATATGGCGAGGGCGCGCTCATGGTGCGCGGCCAAACGACCACGTATTACAACACGGTCGGCGCATCGTTCGGCTTCCAGCTGGGTGTTCAGGCACGTTCCGTCATCATTATGTTCATGACACCGGAGGCGTTGCAGCAATTCCGGCGATCGAACGGCTGGAAGGTCGGCGTCGACGGCTCGGTCGCGATCATAACGGTGGGGGTCGGCGGGTCGATCGATTCGAACAAGATCGTAAGCCCGGTCATAGGGTTCATTCTCGATCCCAAGGGGCTCATGTATAATCTGACCCTCGAGGGGACCAAGATCAGCCGGATCAGCAAATAGTCATCGCGCTCTCTTTCCGGGGGGCGCCGCATTGCCTTTGACGAGCCGCCGCGCTGCAACCGGCCGGCAAACGGTCGGTCGGGACCTGGCGTCCTGCCCGGCTCCCTTGCGCGGGCCGTTCGATCCGGCGCCTGCTTACGAGCGTTTGAAGGTGGCCCGCCATACGCATGCGGGACAGCGGCTTTGCCAGCGATTAGACTGAAATTCAGTCAAGGCTCGTCGGATGACAAAAATGAGAGCGCTATTGGGTGGCGGTCTGGTGTGTTGCGCTGCGTTGGCGTGGTGGCTTTACGGCATGGCGGGTGGTGATCCGACCTTCGGCTTGCGTGCGCCGGCGGCGGCTCAGGATCGGCCTGCGGTCACCGGCGGATCGTCACAGGCACGGGCCGTTGCCGTGGAGGTGGCGACGGCTCGCGCCGTTCGCACCTCGACGGACATTCGTGCGATCGGTTCGTTGCAGTCGGACGAAACCGTGCAGCTCGCCCCCGAGATCGCGGGCCGGGTTTCCGAGATTGATTTCGTTGAAGGGACGTCGGTGAAGGCCGGTGATGTTCTGGTTCGTCTCGATGACGCGCTGGCGAAAGCCGAAGTGAAAGATGCGGAAGCCCGGCTCAGCTTTGCTGAAGCCAATAACGAACGCGCGCGACAACTTTCTCGCACGGGGAATGTCACGGAGCGCAGCCGTGACGAGGCTGTAACCAATCTGGAGACGGCGCGTGCCGCCGTCGAACTCGCGGCGACCCGGCTCGACAAGCACCTCCTGCGCGCTCCCTTCGACGGCATCGCCGGTGTGCGCAAGGTGTCCGTCGGCGCGTTCGTGGCTGTGGGGACCCCTGTCGTCAATATCGAGAAGATCGACAGGCTCAAGGTCGACTTCAAGGTCCCGGAAATTCATCTCAACGCGGTATCGCCGGGCCAGATCGTCGATGTGACGGTCGACGCCATTCCCGGCAGGGTCTTCGAAGGCAAGATCTACGCCATCAATCCGCAAGTCGATGTCAACGGGCGAGCCTTGCAGGCGCGCGCTCTGATCGACAACAAGGACCTTATGCTGCGGCCCGGACTGTTTGCGCGTATTCTCATCAAAGGCGCGGTCCAACGTGACGCCGTCGTGGTTCCTGAGAGTGCCATTCTGCCGCGAGCCGGCGACAACTTCGTTTTCCGCGTGAACCAAGGCGTCGCCAGGCAGTTGCGCGTGAAGCTCGGAGAGCGGACAGCGGGCCAGGTGGAGATCTCAGAGGGTTTGGCGGCCGGTGATATTGTCGTGACGGCGGGGCAGCACAAGCTACGCGACGGCACGGCCGTCGAAAGCGTGGCGACACATCCGCAAGGCGATATATCAGCCCAGGACGAAGCCGCGAGGAGTGGCGGATGACGCTCTTTGAGCTCTGCATCCGGCGTCCGGTGCTCGCGACCGTGATGTCGCTGATCCTGGTGCTTGTCGGTGTCGTGTCGTTCCAGAGACTGACCGTCCGGGAGTTTCCGAATATCGACGAACCGATCGTATCGGTGACGACAAACTACCCCGGCGCCTCGGCCGCAATCATGGAGAGCCAGGTAACGCAGATCCTGGAAGATTCGATCGCCGGAATAGGAGGCATCGACGTTCTTTCGTCGTCCAGCCGATCCGAAACCAGCCGGATCACCGTTCGCTTCAGGCCGGAAATAGATCCTGATGTGGCGGCGAGCGACGTTCGCGATCGCGTGAGTCGCGTGCGCGGCCGGCTGCCCGATGAAATCGAGGAGCCCATCATCGCCAAGGTGGAGGCAGACGCTCAGGCGATCATGTTCATCGTCTTTACGAGCCCGCAACTGACGGCCCTGGAAATCAGCGACTATATCGACCGCTTCATCGTCAATCGTCTGAAGAATCTGAAAGGCGTCGCCGATGTCCAGATCTATGGCGAGCGGCGCTATGCCATGCGGATCTGGATCGATCGTGAGCGACTTGCGGCCTACAATCTCACGGTTCAGGACGTCGAAGCGGCCTTGCGGTCGCAGAATGCCGAAATCCCGTCTGGCCGCATCGAGAGCCAGGACCGCGAGTTCTCCGTGCTCTCCAAGACAGGACTTTCGACACCGGACGAATTCAAGAATATCGTGGTCAAGCTTGCCGGTGACCATCAGGTCAAACTCGCAGAGGTGGCGCGCGTCGAACTGGGCGCCGTCGACGAACGACGGGCGAGTACGTTCAACGGCACGCCGGCGATTGCGGTCGGCATCATCCGTCAGGCGACCGCGAACCCGCTCGAGGTCTCCAAGGCCGTCAATGCGGTTCTGCCGGAAATAAACCAATCTCTTCCGCAGGGGCTGCGCGCGACTGTCGGGAACGACGACAGCGTCTTCATCGAGCGGTCGATCGAGGCGGTCTTTGCGACGATCGTTGAAGCGATATTGCTTGTGGCGGCCGTGATCCTCTTCTTTCTGCGTTCATTTCGCGCGGCGATCATACCGATCGTGACAATCCCGATCTCGCTCATCGCGACCTTCGCGCTGATGCTCGCGTTCGGCTTTACCATAAATACGCTCACGCTGCTGGCCCTCGTGCTCGCAATCGGTCTCGTCGTCGACGACGCGATCGTGGTTCTGGAGAACATCTACCGGTATATCGAGGAGGGCGAGGAGCCGGTGCCGGCGGCAGTCCGCGGCGTGCGGGAAATCGGCTTTGCTGTTGTCGCCATGACGCTCACACTTGCGGCGGTGTACGCGCCGATCGCCTTTGCTCCCGGCAAAACGGGCAAGCTGTTCATCGAGTTTGCGCTCACGCTCGCCGGCGCGGTCATCATTTCAGGCTGGGTCGCGCTGACGTTGACACCGATGATGTGTACGAAGCTGCTGCGCCATCAGCCACAGCCGGGCCGGCTTTATGTTGCATTGGAGCGAGGCTTCGTTGCTTTCGAGGAGGGCTACCGCCGTCTGCTCGAGTGGTCGTTGCGGGTGCGGCCGCTCATCATTCTGATGGCCGCCGGTGTTGCCGGTCTCAGCGCCCTGCTCGTGACGGTCCTCAAATCGGAACTCGCACCGCTGGAGGATCGCGGCGTCATCCGCATCCGGGGTACTGGGCCTGAAGGTGCAACGGTCGGGTACACGGCCCGGTATGCAGCCGAGATTGATGCCGTGATGGTAAGGGTTCCGGAGGTGAGGGGGCGTCTGGCGATCGCAGGCAATCCAGATGTTTCGGCGTCGCTCGTGGTCGCGCCGCTCAAAGATTGGAGCGAAAGGACGCGTTCCCAGCAGCAGATCAGTGCCGATGTCAATCCAGAATTGCGCCGGATTGCTGGCGTGCAGGCGGTGGTTCAGGCGCCGGGGGCGTTTGGCCAGCGGGGGTCAGGGCGGCCAGTGGAGTTCGTTCTGCAGTCGTCTGGAACGTACGAAGAATTGCAGGGCTACGCCGACGCCATTCTGTCCCGCGCGCGGGAAAATCCGGGCCTGGAAAACCTCGACACCGATCTCAAGCTGAATTCCCCGGAGTTCAAGATTGATATCGACCGGGCAAAGGTTGCGGACCTCGGGTTGGACGTGGCCGCAGTGGGGCGCACGCTAGAGACGCTGTTGGGCGGACGGCAGGTGACGCGCTTCGAGCAGAACGGCAAGCAGTACGATGTCTATGTACAGTTGGCGGCGGAAGACCGGGCGACGCCGCAGGCGTTGTCGACTATCTTTCTTCGTAATACTCGCGGCGAGATGATTCAGCTTTCGAATGTTGCAATCGTCACGGAGTCGGTGGCGCCCAAGGAGCTGAAACGCTTCAATCAGCTGCGCTCGGTTACAATCCAGGCGTCTCTGGCGCCGGGATACACGGTGGGAGAGGCGGTGGCGTATCTCGAGAAGACGGCGCGTGAGGTGTTGCCCGCTACCGTGCAGACCGATCTCGACGGGGCGAGCCGCGACTTCAGAGCGTCAGCCAACAGCCTGCTGCTGGTCTTCATTCTGGCGCTTGCGTTCATTTATCTGGTACTTTCCGCACAGTTCGAGAGCTTTCGCGATCCGCTCATCATCATGATCACCGTTCCTCTCTCGATCACCGGTGCGCTGGGCGCGCTCTGGTGGACAGGAGGCACACTCAACGTCTATTCGCAGATCGGTCTCGTGACGCTGGTGGGCCTGATCACCAAGCACGGAATTCTGATGGTCGAGTTTGCCAATCAGAAGCAGGAGGCGGGCACAGATCGCTTGAAAGCGATCGTGGATGCGGCCGTGCGGAGATTGCGGCCGATCCTGATGACAACGGGAGCCATGGTGCTCGGCGCGCTGCCGCTTGCCCTGGCGGAAGGTGCAGGGGCGGAAAACCGGCACCAGATCGGTTGGGTCATCGTCGGCGGTATGACCGCGGGCACGCTGCTGACGTTGTTCGTGGTGCCGGCGGTTTACAGCTACCTCGGCCAGCGAGGTCTCGCGAAGAAGGCTGAAACTTCCACCGTACGGACCTACGCCGCCCGGTGATCAGCAGCCTCGCCGCGCGACACCTTCCGCGTCGAAGACGTAGCCGGTGTGCGTGCGGCCCTTGCGGCTCGCAAGATGCAGTGCAAGAGCGGCAATATCTGGCTCGGAGGTCAGACAGGCGCCGCTTGAGAAATCGAGCGCCGTTGCTTTGGGTCCGACGGCGTTGATGCGCACGACATCCCCCGACCAGCGCCGTGCAAGATCGGTCGTCATTGCGGCCAGCGCCTGCCGCACCACGCCAAGCACAGCCGCCTCGCGCGCCGACTGCGGCGTAGGGCCAACCACGACATTGAGGATCGTGCCCTCCGACCAGGTGAGGGCCATCCGATTGGCCGCGACTTCAGTGACCTCGCGCATCACGGAAAGCTTGGCGGCGACGAGGTCCTCGATCTCGTCGAAGTCCGAGACGGCGGAGAGTTCGGGGCGCGTCAACTGGTTCAAATTGATTACGGCGTCGATGGCACCAAGGCCCTCTGCAGCGCGCTGGGCGAAGCGCGTCGGCGTGGCGGTCTTTGAGAATGGAACGTCGATGAGGGTCAAGTCACCGGCCGTGCCGGCAAGCAAGGCGGTCAATTCGACCATCTCTGGGGAACGCTCGGCGGTCTGGATCATCAGACGCGCCCGGCGTTCGGCAAACGAACGCGCGAGGTCGACGCCGATCGAAGTGGAGAGGCCCGTAATCATGACGCGGGCACCGGCCAGTTCCGGATACGCCTCGAACCCCGCATCACGCGAAACAACGCTCATCAACATGGGACTGCCTGCTCCTGAATTACGCCGGAGTGATCGAGCGACCCGGCGTGAAGGATACCACGCCGATTCGCCTAACGACATCTAAACAGCGGTCCGATTCGGGCCCTGCTCTGGGCCACCCCATGACGAAAACGAGGCGAAGGGGACCGGCCGAGGTGATCCTCAGCACTCGCCCGGAATACAACGCCTTGGTTCTAAAGATTTTCGGCCGGCGGCCGGTCCGTTTCCGGTCGGTCAGAAAAAATTGGTGTGA
>JBLMYE010000064.1:0-2586 GCA_050258115.1 Deltaproteobacteria bacterium
TCGCACGACATCTCGATCGCCCGCAGCGTCGCGGCGGTATCGGTGGTAAAGAACGGGTTACCGGTGCCGGCCGCAAAAACGACGATCCGCCCCTGCGCCAGATGGCTGAGGGCGCGCGGCCGCACGTAACTCTCGCAGACGGTCGGCATCGGAATGGCCGACATCACGCGGGCGTCCCCGCCGCAGGCGGTCAGGGCCTGCTGGAAAGCCAGCGCGTTCATCACCGTGGCCAGCATCCCCATGTAATCGCCGGTAGCGCGGTCCATGCCCTTTGCGGCAGCCTGCAGACCACGGAAGATGTTGCCTCCGCCGACGACGACCCCGATCTCCGCACCGGCCTTGACGGCATCGACAACGTCGCCGGCGAGGCGCTCGGCCACCGCCATATCGATCCCATAGGCTCCGCGCCCCATCAAAGCCTCGCCCGAAAGCTTGATGAGAAGTCGCTTGTATTTGAGCCCCTGCGGCCCCGATTCCATGGTGAAGTCCTCGCTGAAACCGGATCGGCAACCGGCGCATCCCGTCATTAGCGCCGAACCTATGCCGAGTCGCGCAGCCGGATGTGGCCAGAGTGCGTCATAACGGCCGGTCCCGCTCACATTCCAGCACTTTCCGGCCGCATCCGGGCCCCGGCGAACAACCCCGAAACGAAAACGGCCGGCGATCGCGCCGGCCGTTCCCAAATCCGTGTTAGTGCAAGGCGTCTCAACCGGCCTTGGAAGCGGCGACGGTCTTGGCCACTTCCGCCGCGAAATCCTCTTCCTTCTTCTCGATACCTTCGCCGAGCGCATAGCGCACGAAGCCCGTGACCTTGATCGGCGCCCCGGCATCCTTCTCGGCGGCCTTCACGGCCTCCGCCACGCTGGCCTTGCCATCGAGGACGAACACCTGGCTGAGCAGGCACGCCTGCTGGAAGAATTCCTTCTTCAGGCGGCCTTCCACCATCTTGTCGACGATGTCCTTGGGCTTGCCCGAGGCCAGCGCCTGCTCGGTGTAGAACGCGCGCTCCTTCTCGATCGCCGCCGGATCGAGATCGTCCGGCGTCAGCGCCAGGGGGCTCGCGGCCGCGACGTGCATCGCAACCTGCCGCCCGAAGGCCATGAGCGTGTCCGTGTCGCCCTTGCTCTCCAGCGCCACGAGCACGCCGATCTTGCCAAGACCGTCGGCCGCCTTGTTGTGCACGTAGTCGGCGACCACGCCTTCGCTCACCGCCAGGGCCGCCGTGCGCCGCACGCCCATGTTCTCGCCAATCGTCGCGATGGCATCCTTCACGGTCGCCTCGACGGTATTGGAAGACCCGGGGTACGTCGCAGCCAGAAGCTTGGCCAGATCACCCTTCGCGGCAGGCGCCAGCGACGTGATCTTCTGCACCATCTCCTGGAACTGTGGGTTGCGCGCCACGAAGTCGGTTTCCGAGTTGACCTCGACGACCGCGCCCGACTTCACCATCGACACGACGCCGATAAGACCCTGCGCCGCGATGCGGTCGGACTTTTTCGCGGCCTTCGACAGGCCCTTCTTGCGCAGCCATTCGATGGCCGCTTCCATGTCGCCGTTGGTTTCCGTCAGCGCGGTCTTGCAATCCATCATACCCGCGCCGGTCTTCTCGCGCAGGTCCTTCACCATTGCTGCGGTGATCGTACTCATGTCGGCTCCTTTCGCTCATCTCGTTAGAGCGAGTAGCGAGATGTCTTGTCTGCGATGTGACTTCGAACGGCCGCTGGGCGGATGGGTTGTCCCATTCGCCCAACAGACCGGAGATCGGCGGCCCGCCTCAGGCGGCCGCGGCGTCGACGAACTTCTTCGCCTGCGCGATCCAGCCTTCCGACTCGATGGCGCCCTTGAGCTTCAGCTGCAAATCGAGCGCCTTAGCCATGTCGGCATCGAGGTCGGCAATCTGCCAGAAATGGAAGACGCCGGCATCGTTGAGACGCTGTTCGATCTTCGGCGAGATGCCGGTGATGCGCTTCAGGTCGTCAGCCTCTCCGCGCGGCGCGTCGATGCCCTTGAACTTGACGGGCAGCGCCTCGGCTGGCGGCGTTTCGAGCGCACCGATGTCGACACCCGAAGCCGACTGGCTGCGTTCCAGGCCGTCGAGTGCCGCGCGCGCGACGAGATCGCAATAGAGCGTGATGGCACGGCCCGCGTCGTCGTTGCCGGGAACCGGGAAGTCGATGCCGTCCAGATCGCAGTTCGTGTCGACGATGGCGACGATCGGGATCCCGAGCTTGCGCGCTTCCTGGATCGCGATCTTTTCCTTATTCGTGTCGATCACGAACAGAAGATCGGGCACGCCGCCCATTTCCTTGATGCCGCCCCGCTCCTTTTCGAGCGTGTCGCGCTCGCGCTGCAGCGTCAGGATTTCCTTCTTCGTGCGGCCCTGCGGATCTGCGAGAATGTCGTCGAGCTGACGCAGACGGCGGATCGACGTCGAGATCGTCTTCCAGTTGGTCAGCGTGCCGCCCGGCCAGCGATGGTTGATGTAGTACTGCGCCGAACGCTTGGCGGCGTCGGCAATCGAATCCGAGGCGGCCCGCTTCGTGGCAACGAACAGCACGCGGCCGCCGCCGGCGACCGTGTCCGAAA
>JBLMYE010000065.1:0-3086 GCA_050258115.1 Deltaproteobacteria bacterium
ACACGAGAACCGAAGAGGTCGCTGTTGTAACCCGTCGGCGTCACAAAATTGATTGCGCCGCCGAGTGAGTTGGCGCCGTACTGCAGCGCGTTTGCTCCCTTATAAACCTCGATGTAGTTAAAGGCCGTAGGGTCGATCTCCTGGAAATCGCTGGAACCATCGGCTGTGGTGATGGGGATGACCCCGTCCATGAGCAGATAGACGCCGCGTCCATGGAAGTTGCGCGACAATCCCGATCCGCGGATCGACAACCGGCTGTCCTCGCCCCACTTCGGCTGCACGAAGACACCCGGCACGTACAGCAGCGCGTCCCGCAGCGTCACGGCGGGAGTGGTGTCCTTGTATTCGTCGGCCGGTACGACCTCGACGCCACCCGGCGTCAGATCGATGCTGGCGCGCGCCTCCGCGGCCGTCGGCACTGTCAAGCTACCCGAACGTGACCCGGCCGGCACGATCGCGTACGGGTTCTGAGCGTTGGCACGTTGCGCGGAAGGCTCGCCCGATGACGGCCCCGTGGCGCCTGCAGCGGGCTGGGCGGGTTCAGCGCTCTGGTCCGCTGCCTGCGGTTTGCCGGCCGGCTTTTTCTTGGCAACCTGAGGCTGAGACTTCTGGCCTTGATCCGGCTGTTCGACCTCAACCACGGGCAACTCGCCCTGCTTGGTCTGTTGAGCGAAGGCGGCGGAGGCAGCAAAGACGAGTACTGCGGCCGAAGCGGCCGTGGCAGCGCCGGACCGGCGCTTGGACTTGGACGGCATGGAAAACGGCTCTCCCGAACAAACAATCACGCGAGGGAGCAACGAGGCGCCCTGCTCAGTCTCGTTCAGGTGAGTGTGGGGGGAGCGCGCGAACCGTTGGCCGGTCCCGCGCGGGCAGGCGGTAGCGTAACTGCCGCGTGGAAGGTCAGAACAGGATCATGATGAACCGCCGGCGCGGGCGTGACGATGACATCGGGCGGCGTAAACACCGCCATCGGAACGAATGCGCAGGGCTCGCTGGTGTGCTTTTCGACCGATCTGTCGTCAGGACGTCCATCCTGATCGGTGGAGACGAGTTTGGTGCCGTGAGCCGTGCAGATGACGATCTTGAGCCCACCGCCCTCATGCTCCGCGAAAACCGGCATGAAACCGGCAGGGATGAGGGCTCTCAGAATGACGGCCAAGGCGAGCGCGTGGCCAAGCCACGCCCGCACCCGGCGCAAATTCCTGATGGTTCCCCAGTTCCACATGATTTGAGGCTATGCGGAACACGGATCACGCGCAAGCCCCGCCCCCATCAGCGGCAGATCATGGGGACTTCTTGCAACGGTCGGCCCGAACCTGCCGTCAGGCGGGACTGTTCCGGTCCCCCGCAGAGCGCCGAGCTCGAGAAGCCGATCCCCGGACGGCAACGAGATCCCGGCCATCGCTCCTCCAACAGCACGTCCCTGCGCCAAGCTCCTGAACGGAAGGCGGCGGGCCGGCTTTGATCGGAAAGAGAGCTAAGATTGCGCCATTCTTTCGCCGAAACTGGATGCGGGCATAGGCTGAGGAGGGCTCACAAGTCCCGGTCGGGAGTGGGCCATGGCAAACCGATTTTCTTACGATGCGTGGGACGACGATCTCGCCTCGGCCCGCGCGAGCCAAGACGAAAGCATCCACGACGCGGTGTTCTATCCGGGCGAGCGGATCGGTGCACCCCCACCCAACCGGACCTTGATCGCCCTAAAACGATTGCTGGGGATGACGGTTCTGACGGTGGCGGTGTGGGGGTGCTGGCAAACCCGCGATATATGGCAGCCCATTTTAGAAAGTGCCCAGCGGCACGTCAGGTCTGCGGAGCATGCAAAATCGGTGCAGCCGGAAGAAGCTGCTGCCGTGCCGGTGGCGCCGCTGGCGTCCGGCAAGGACGTCGTGGAGGTTCCGGGCAGCGCCACGAACCCGCTGGGCTCACCGGCTGCGACCGCGACGTCCGCGAAGTCTCCCGACGAGACCGTGTCGTCGCCATTGAATGGCGACACGTCACCCGCAGCGCCATCGAACCCGCCCGCTCCGTCTCCTCTTCCGGTTCCGGAAGTCGATGTCAAAGATAGAAAGCAGAAAAGAGCTGCCGCCATAGGCCTTCATCCGGGCGTATCGGCGGTCCTACTCTCCAGCATGTCCGATGCCGACTTTCGCAATGCGGCGCAGGCGATCCGGAAGGCTCTGGCCGAGGCCGCAGACACCGACAAGTTCATCTGGCCCCGCCAGGGCAGCCCCAAACTTGCGCGCTTTCAGGTGCACTTCGTTCCAAGTGCCGGTCCCGACTGCCGCCGCTACGTCGTAACCGTCGTGAAGAACGGCTGGACGACCACCGCGCCTCCGATGGAAAAATGTGGCATCCCGAAGCCGAACCGGCGAGCTGTCACAGCTATGCCGGTTCGCAGCCGGACGTCCCTGACGTCAATCCAGTAATCGTGCAGGCAACGAGCCCAGCGCTCACTCGGGAATGATCCGTTCAGGCACAGCCGCATAAGGATCGGCGTGCGCGACTGCCGCGGTTCTGGCCTTGGTTCCGGGCATGATCTCGAACCGCGGATCGAAATCGACCATCGTGGAGGCCAGTTTTCCCAGAATGCTGGGGTCACCCTCAACTTTGGCGGTTCCGTCTGCGATCTGAGCCTCGAGCGTCTTGGCTCCCATCATCGTTTGAACGAGATCGGCGCGGTTGATCGTAAGAGTGAGGTCTGCCTTCTCCGCCTGGAAACCTTGGATGTTGGTCAGCGTCGCATTGTCCATCTCGACGATGAACTTTTCGCCATTATCGGGTGTAAACAGATTGATTGTGAACTTCATCCCCTCTGCCTTGCGGCTGTCCATGCGGATGCCAAGGAAGTTGAGGAACAGTTCCGTCGACATCGCCCGGATGACGTCCGGCGTCGACGTCGAAGCTGTCTCGCCCTGCGGGATACCCGAGCGCAGCTCGTAAGCCCCGGCCAGAAAGCTGTTACGCAGCCCCGGGTTCTCCTGCTGATACCCCAACTGCTCGAACACGTCGGCAAGGAGATCCTTGGCTTCGCTGTTGTTCGGTTGGGCCTGAACGAGCTTGTTCAGGATCTCCGTGGCGAGCAG
>JBLMYE010000066.1:0-4033 GCA_050258115.1 Deltaproteobacteria bacterium
ATCATTTCGGCGACTTGGAACCGTTCTGGTTCGCCGTCACGCAGGACGACGCGCGAAAGCAGCTTCAGCACTTTCTCGACACGGGTCTTACGCGCTTTGGCGACTACCAGGACGCCATGCTGTTATCTGAGCCGTTTCTCTATCATTCAATTCTTTCGATCGCGATCAACGCGGGCCTTCTCGACCCGCTCGACGTCTGCCGGCGCGTGGAGAACGCGTACCGGACGGGTCGTGCGCCGCTCAATGCGGCAGAGGGCTTTATCCGACAGATCATCGGATGGCGCGAATACGTGCGCGGCATCTACTGGCTGAAGATGCCGGAGTATGTCGACCTCAACGATTTCGGCGCTGACCGGCCCCTTCCCGCGTTCTACTGGACGGGCGATACGGATATGAATTGCCTTCGCGCCGCGATCGGACAAACAAAATCCGACGCCTATGCACACCACATCCAGCGTCTGATGGTGACTGGCAATTTCGCGATGCTGGCCGGGATCGATCCCCGGCAGGTTCACGAGTGGTATCTGGCGGTCTACGCCGACGCTTACGAATGGGTGGAGTTGCCGAACACGCTCGGCATGAGCCAGTTCGCGGATGGCGGGCTCCTCGCCTCGAAACCCTATGCCGCCAGTGGCAACTACATCAACAAGATGTCCGACTACTGCGGCTCATGCCGCTACGATGTTAAGAAGCGGACGGGACCCGGCGCCTGCCCGTTCAACGCTCTCTATTGGGATTTCCTCGACCGCCATGCAGAACGACTCGCGCGGAACCCGCGCATGGCGCAAATCTATGCCACTTGGCGCCGCTTTCCCGAGAAGGAGCAGGCGGCGGTACGCAACGAAGCCCGGCGCATTCGCGACAAACTCAAAGCCTGGGCGACGTAGGCGGGTTGCCCTTACCTTTACTCTGTCTGCACCGGTCGGAGCAGTAACGCACTTCATCCCATACGCGCGCCCAGGCCTTGCGCCAAACGAACGGGCGCCCGCAAGAATGGCAGGTCTTGGTCGGGAGATCGGATTTCTTGCGCATTTTCGGCATGATGGACCATATACGCGGATCGGATTACGAGAACCTGACAAATGACACCCTTGCAGCACGTCATATCGCGGATTGATGCTGCCAACGCAGAGGATCCCAATCGCATTCTCGTCGATGGCAGCCCGCGTCCGGCGGAACTCGTCTATTCCGAGAGAATGAGCGCGATGCTCGCACGGCACGTTCCCGATGCATCCGATGCCCTCCAGATGGCCGTGCGCGCACAGCATCTGCGCCGTTGGACGCTTCCGCGCAACCAATTCCCGATGGACCGCGCGGGGTACCACCGTTGGCGGGGCGAACTGAAACAGCGCCATGCGGAGTGGACCTCAGCAATCCTCAAGGAGTGTAATGTCCCGGACGACGTGGCGTCGCGTGTCGCAAGTCTGATCCGCAAGGAAAACCTGAAGAACGATCCGGAGGCACAGGCACTTGAAGACGTCGCGTGTCTGGTTTTTCTCCAGCACTATGCCGTCGATTTCTCCGTCCGGCACGATGCTGAGAAGATAATCGGCATTCTTCAGAAGACGTGGCGCAAGATGTCGGACGGAGCAAGGCGCGCAGCGCTCGAACTTCCTCTCGATGCGTCTATTCGTTCGCTCGTTGAGGCTGCGCTGAAAGGCTCCGCAGGTCCGGCCCGCAAAGGTGTGGCGCTCGGCGACCTTGCCGTCATCCTGGCTGCGCACGGCGATCGCGGCGGGGACCAACCGAATACGACGCTGCTGTCGCATGCGTCGGCCCTATCCGAAAGGAGGATCTTTCAAAGCGTTTCCGCGGGGGTTTTGCGGGGTGAACCGCAACTGGAGGACGCCGTGCGCGCGGCAGTTGCCGGGGGCGCGCGCTGTCTCGCGATATATCCCATGTTCATGTCGGACGGCTACTTCACGAGCAAGGTTCTGCCCCAGCGCCTTGATACCCTCGGCGTCCCGGTCGATGTGCATATATTTCGGCCGTTGGGCTCCGATCCACGGTTGCCCGACCTGATGCTGTCACTCGCTTTGCGAAAAGCAACTGAGAACCGCTGGCTGCCATCGGCGACACGTCTTCTCGTTGTCGGACATGGTTCGAAGATCGGTCCTGCTTCGGCCGATGCAACGAGATCTGTCGCAGCAGTGATCGCGCAAAGCCGTCAATTTCAGACCGTCGAAACTGCGTTCCTGGAGGAGTCGGAGTTTCTTGAGGATGCCTTAAAGCGGTCGAGTGCTGCTCCGACGGTCGTACTGGGCTTTTTTGCCGGCGACGGGCTGCATTCCGCCGAGGATGTTCCCGAGGCCATCTCGGAAAGTGGCGCGAACGCCGTATACGCCGGGTCCATCGGCAAGTCTCCGGAACTGCAAGACTTAATCTTAAGTACAGCCGCGGCGGAGTTCGGCTCACTAGATCCGAGTCGCTGATGACTTAAGGTGACGTATCCACCAGCCGCACTTGACCATGCTCAGGTGTCATCGGGGCCGACGATCCAAAACCAGCCGCGTTGAGTAATTTGACACACTGACCCTGAAATTTCGCAGAGCCCGCGACGCGTCCCGGCCAGAAGTTCACGCCGCCACCCGCGTTGACAATGCCATTGAGCGTCGAGAGCGACCCTTGAATGTAGTACAGCGAGTCCGTGTCGACACATTCGCGAACGTAAAGGCAGGGGGTGCCGACGCTGGCAGACGCAGACGGTGACCCTGAGAGTTGACCGCTTGGAAAATGGCCCAGTACCTTACCGCCAAGCATGGGTTAGCTCCAATGCTGATCGGCTATGAAATCAGCGGGCGGGGCGAGTTCAAGGGTGTTCGACCTTGCTCGGATGGCTTTGATATTCGCCGCAAGCTGCCTCAGAGCCTCCTCCTCAGTGGTTTCTTCCTTGGTCAGCGGGCGGGTGTGTCTCAAGTCGTTCAACTCGTTCGCGCGCATGTTCGCGTTGAGTTGCTTGATGATGCAGCTTTGCAGGTCCGAGGCTCCCACAAGCGCGATGATCCGGCGTTGGGCTTCCGCGCGGATGTCATCGGCAGAGATGTAAGGCCCCTGCATTCCGTAGCGCCTGAGCACTTCCGAAAGCTCTTCTTCGGTAGCAATGCGCGTGACGCGGTTGGGGTTCCATTCCGTGACGTAGGAGCCGGTCTGCCCGGACCAAGCGCGGGTTTCGTCAGAGCCGACGATCCAGAACCAGAACCGAGGGATGAATATCTCTCTCATGCGAGGAAGCCTCCGCCTGCTGTGGTCCCGCCTGTTCCGGGTGTGTTTCCTGGAGGTTTGGTTGTCGCGGCTCCTTCAAGGTAGAGAATGCCGCCCGTGTCGATCAGAAACTTCGTGCCGGTTGCTGCCCCGGAAAACGTGACGGCGTTGCCGATCACGCACTTGCCGGTCCGCGTGCAAAAAGCGAACACGAAGGAAAAGTTTGGCGACCCGGTCAGCGTCACCGTGAAGGTTCCCTGGAGCACGATGGCGCCGCCTTCGTTGCATATAAAGTGGGCTGGGGCGCTTCCAGAGATCGTGTAGGCCGCCTCCGTGATGATCTTGGCGAGGCCGTTGGCGAGCATGTGCCCATCAGCACACGCGCCAAACCGCAGGTTCGTAAACCGCAGCACTCCATCGCCGTCGTGGGAAATCGCGCGCCCGCTCGTCGTGGTGCGCAGGTCCATGTCCCGGATCGTCAACGGCCCAGCCAGAGGGGCAGCAATGTCGAAACAGTGATCCGAAGTCGTGGAGATGATGACGTTGGCGGGCGTGGTCGAGTTGCCTTGGAAGACAACCGTTCCGCCGCCGACCCATCCCTTGTCGATGTTGACGCCGGTGGTGTAGGTGCCGTCCGCGATCTGGATCGTGACCGTGAAGCCCGCCGTATCCAACTGAGCGCAGATCACGTCAAAGGCTTTCTGGATCGTGAGAAACGCCCCGCCGCTCGTATTGGTGAGTCCGTTGTTGTTGTCGTTTCCGTCGGTGCGAACGAAGTAAGTCCGGTTGGGCAGTCAGCGTTTCGCGCACGCCGAGCACAGATCGCGCCTGC
>JBLMYE010000067.1:0-3438 GCA_050258115.1 Deltaproteobacteria bacterium
GGCCAGACCGCGCTGATTGCCCGGAGCGGCGATGGACCCGGCTGCTGAAACGCAAGCAGACCTTCTTCTCGCCTGCAAATCAGACAGACCCGCAGCCCAAAACGCCTGCTTGGGACTAGAGCAGCTCCAGCGACAGCATCACATCGTTGCAGGGGAAAGGCAGAGCACTGACCGATGGGCCAACGTAAGACGTCGACACACCCGCGAGCGCATGGGGACGAAGAACACAAGCAGCACAAAACTGTAAACGGAGGTGTAAACGCCCCGTTTCGTTCTTCTGCCGAAAACCGCTATGTCATTGAAAAGTTTGGTGGGTGATCACAGGCTCGAACTGTGGACCCGCTGATTAAGAGTCAGCTGCTCTACCAACTGAGCTAATCACCCACTCGCCGCTGGAGACGTATCAGTCACGGATCCAGAACGAAACGGGTCCGTTGCCGGACCCGCCGGCGAGCATCTAGCACCAGCGCCACGGCCTGTCCAGTGTCCAGGGCGATGTTCTTGGAGCTTTCGACAAGACCCTGATCCCGGCCGCAAAAATCGAGCCGCGCGGATGCCGCCCGGCCCGGCGGAGCAAGGGCGATGAAAGGGGCTCCGCGGCAGCCGAGGAGCCCACCTAATTTGCATGACGTTCCCAGGGACCGTGAGCCGGAGCCCGGCCGGCGGCCGGGACAGCCCGTCACAACACCATCACAGCAGCTGTGCCTGGGCGACCTTCTGGCGCTTCACCATGAGCTTGTTGAGCGCCGCCACATAAGCTTTCGCCGATGCGACCATCGTGTCGGTATCCGCTCCCCTCCCGGTCACCACGCGACCGTCTTCTTCAAGCCGCACAGAAACTTCCGCCTGTGCGTCCGTACCCTCGGTCACCGCGTGCACCTGATAGAGTTCGAGCCGCGCAGAATGAGGCACGAGCATCTTGATCGCGTTGAACGTCGCATCGACCGGTCCGTTGCCCTGCGCCTGGACAGTCGAGGGAACCCCATCGATCTCCAGGGTCAACGTGGCCGCTTGCGGGCCGACGGTACCGGCGATTACCGTGAGCGAGGCGACCTTCATCCGGTCGTGTGCATGCGCGATCTCGTGATCGACGAGAGCTTCGATATCCTCGTCGTAGATGTGCTTCTTGCGGTCGGCGAGCGCCTTGAAGCGGTTGAACGCATCTTCGAACGCATTCTCGCCGAGATCGAATCCCAGTTCGCGCAATTTGGTCCGGAACGCATTGCGTCCCGAATGCTTGCCCATGACGAGCGACGTCTTGGCCACGCCAACCGATTCCGGTGTCATGATCTCGTAGGTCTGCTGGTATTTCAACAAGCCGTCCTGGTGAATGCCACTCTCATGAGCGAAGGCGTTCCGGCCGACGATCGCCTTGTTGTATTGCACGGGGAAATTCGTCACTGCGGAAACGAGCTTCGACGCCCGCGACAGCATTTTCGTATCGATACGCGTCTCGTAAGGCAGCACGTCGCCGCGCGTTTTGATCGCCATAACGATCTCTTCCAAGGCCGCGTTTCCGGCCCGCTCTCCGATACCGTTGATCGTGCACTCGATCTGCCGAGCTCCCGCCGCCAGCGCCGCCAACGAATTGGCCACGGCCAGCCCAAGGTCGTTGTGACAGTGCGTCGAGAAAACCGCCTTGTCGGCGTTGGCCACCCGGTCGCGCACCGCCTTGAACATCTCGAAATATTCCTGCGGCGTCGCGTAACCGACCGTATCGGGCAGATTGATCGTGGTCGCGCCGGCCTTGATGGCCGCATCGACACACTGGCAGAGGTAATCGATCGGGGTCCGCGTGGCATCCATCGCCGACCACTCGACGTCTTCGACGAGATTGCGCGCCCGTGCCACGGTCGCCGTGATGATTTCGAGCACCTCCTCCTGCGACTTGCGCATCTGGTACTCGAGGTGGATCGGCGACGTGGAGACGAACGTGTGTATGCGGCCGCGCTTGGCGTGGCGGACGGCTTCCCCGGCACGGTCGATGTCGGCATTGATGGCACGAGCCAGGCCGGCAACGGTCGCGTTCTGCACGCGCCGCGCAATGGCACTCACCGCTTCGAAATCGCCGTCGGATGCGATCGGGAAGCCAGCCTCGATGATGTCGACGCCCAGCGCATCCAGGCAGTCGGCGACTTCGAGCTTTTCTTCATACGTCATAGTGGCGCCGGGGCACTGCTCGCCATCGCGCAAGGTGGTATCGAAGATAACGACACGGTCGGTGGTGGCGGTCATGTCTGCGTCCTTGAATTCGGGGGCCCTTGGCGCACACGGCGCGCAGGCACGATGATCTCTCCGGGCTCATATCATCCCCTGAGCAGCCCCGCGCGCACCCGCACGGCTGGCCGGCTCAGGGGCCGGTAAGGAGCAGCACCGGCGAAAGAAGAGCCCAGGTCCCGGCGCGACCGTTCGCGCCCCGCGGCAATACCGCGAGGATCGGGTTGAAACGGACAAGGTGGGCCGATCGCGACATCGCCTGACTATTCGGGGGCCAAACTGCGCAAAGCCCTACAATAAGGCGAAGGAATTGACAATCTGCTGCCAAGGCGCATCCCTCAAAACCCCATCCCAGACCTGCGTCATGATCTGTGTCAGCAAGGCGTCAGCCGAACCGTCATAGGAGGTTTGCTATGAAGCAGCCTGGGCCGGCCAGGGTCCCAACAGGAGATGAGCCTGATGACCGATACGACCGCCGTTCCCCGTTACCCGCTGACGATGATCCGGCTGCACTGGCTGACATTCGTCCTGGTGGTGCTTGCTTACGTCTTCATGGAGTTCCGGGAAATTTTTGAACGCGGCAGTGCCGGCCGCGAGTTCATGAAAGCCACCCATTACTCCCTCGGCCTGACCATCCTGGGGCTGACCTTGGTGCGCCTGTTCATCAAGATCACGGGGCCGGCCGCTCCGGCAATCAGCCCCCCACCGGCCCCCTGGCAGCAGATGGCCGCCAAGCTGGGACATATCGCCATTTACGTGTTTCTGATTGCCATGCCGCTCGTCGGTTGGGCGACACTGTCGGCCGAGGGAGACCCCGTCCCGTTCTTCGGCCTCGAGGTCCCGGGCCTCGTCGGCCCCGACAAGGTCTTAAGCGGACGGCTGGAAGAGGTTCACGAGATCGGCGGCACCATCGGTTACCTCCTTCTCGGCGGGCACGCGCTCCTTTCCATCATCCATCATGCCATTTTGAAGGATACCACACTGATCCGCATGATGCCGCAACGGCGCGCCTGAGCGCCGTCTCAGATCTCGATGGTGCCCTCGCCGATACGGACGGTGTGCCCGCCGATGCGCACGTTGGCCAGTTTCTGCCCTTCGATAGAGAAAACCAGGGACACGATACTAGGCCTGTTCATTTCGAAACCCTGCTCGATAGCGCGCCGGTGCGTGCCGTCGGGCAGCCGGTCAAAGCGTGCAATGGCGCCGGCGAAGCAGACCGCC
>JBLMYE010000068.1:0-8536 GCA_050258115.1 Deltaproteobacteria bacterium
TCCAGAGCGCCGAAGCCATAGCCAGGATAGGGGCCGCTCAGATCCTCCGCCATTTTCCAAATGACCCCTCGGCCGGGCACCAGAAAAGCGTTATGCACCTGATGCACGAGGTCTACGCCCATGTGTCGATACTGAGGCAAGCGATGCCCGAGCACGGCCAAGGCGTAGAGCCACATGGCAAGATAGTGGAAGTACTGGCCGTCACGGTCAGCCTCTTCTCCAATTCTAATCCCGCGCGGCCGCCCGAGAACCCGATTGACCTCTGCGACGACCCACTCGGCCTCATGGAGGAACTTGTCGTCACCAAGTTCCTCGGAAAGCGAGACTAAAAGGACAACCCCAAACGCATCCGTCCAAAGATAGCGGAGGCCATTGGGCCAAATGTGGTGGGCCCTCATCCAACTTAGTTTTTTCAGAACATATTCGACGTCAGGCTTCATGGTCATTTCGTCCACTGAGCGTTGTAGTAAAAAATTATCATTATAGCCTTTTTCCGGAGCGACGTTGTTCTATCGTTCTGTTCAGCCAGACATGTCTGCCAATTGCGGCACGTGTCGAATAGCGTCAACGATGCTATTAGGTTGCTTCTTGCCGCTGGAGCGCTCGCCAATCCATGCGCATTGGAATGGAGAAACGCCGCTCGTCCGGGCAGCGGCGCGCGGTACAAGCGACGGGGTTCGAGTGCTTCTACCCTCAAGCGGCGACATCAGTGCACAAAGTATAGAGGATCGCCGGAAACTCTGCGTTGACCTCATTCCGGTATTGCGGCTCGGGCGATCACCTGACTGACAGGGTCTCAAGATAGTCCGTCGTGGTTGCGCGACCTCCGCATTGCTTCGTAGCACTGGAGGTGGGTCTGGCAGATGGTGAGAAGGGGCGTCGAGAGGCCATGGCGCGCCGCTCGTTCGAGCATGTCGCCGAGGATGTGATCGCATTCGGTTTCTTTGTTGCTCTCTACGTCGCGGAGCATGGAGGAGGTCAGGCTGGATCCCGCCTGGGTGAGCAGGGCAAGGTAGGAACGCACACTTTCGGCATCAGGCGGGAAACCCTCCTTGCGGGCCACGGACAGGCATTCGTTGAAATGCTGCCGGACGAGATTCAAGCCGTCTTTCGTCTGCAGAATGGTTCCCACGCTCGCACGCATCAGGCAGGTCATTCCGGCAAGTGTGGTCAGAAACACGAACTTGTTCCACATGTCCTGAACGATCATATCGCTTAGGCGCGCATCCATCCCTGTCTTCTTCAATGTTTCGACGAACGAGATGGCGACATCATCGCCAGGGCCTGCCGGGTTTCCGACGATGGCCGAAAAGAAGGGTGACAGATGCGCGACGACGCCGTCCGGGCGCAGTGTCAGCGCGCCATGAGCAATTCCGCCCCAGATCTCGTTTTCCGGGAATCGGCTTCGCAAGGTCTCGATGTGGCTCACGCCATTCAGGAACGGGAGGATGCGGGTCTGGTCCGTGATGCAGGGTGCGACCGCCGCGATTGCGGCTTCGAGGGCCGGAGCCTTGCAGGTGAGAAGGACCACATGCGGTGCAAACGACGGGTCGGGCCGGTCGGAAGCGCGCACGGAGGTAGCGATGTCGCCGAGCGGACTCTGGACGATCAGTCCATCGGTCTTTAGCTGCTTCAGCCTTTCCCCGCGTGCGAGAAACCGCACCTCCGCACCGGCTCCGGTCAGTCCGGCGCCGATGTAACCACCGATGGCTCCCGCGCCCAGTATCAGAATGCGCATGGCTTCCGCCCGCAGTTTTCAGACCGACGAGCGTTCAACGCATCGACCAAGCGCATGGAAGGTCATCGCGACTGCCCGATGCTATTGCTCATCCTTTAGGGCTTCCAGGCAAGAGCGATCGACGATCCGCAGTTTGCGGTAGCGCGTTTCGACGGCGCCCATCTTCTCGAGCTCGGCGAGGCAGCGCCTGATCGTCGGCCGTGTCACGCCGAGCAACTTTGCTAATTCATCCTGCGTGATCTTTGCGTCGCCGTCGTCGTCTGCGAGGCTAAGGAGGCGGCGGCTGACGCGCGCCCGCACGGTGAGGGCAAGTGCTTCGGCGAGCAGTGAAATGGCGAGGTGGACGTTGCGAATGCTCAGCCGATAAAAGCAGCGCCAGTGTTCTGGCCGGCTGTCGAGCAGAGACTTGATCGCAGAACTGGGGAGATGAAAGAGGCGTGTTTCCACCGCCGCCATCACGGTGACAATTCGTGGTTCGGATGCCAACTCGGCTGCGTCACCAATCCAGAAGCCGGCTTCCGCGCGGTATATTATGACCGGTTCTTCGGCGACGAGGGGAAACGTAACCTGCAGGCCGCCCGAGGCAAGTCCAAAAGCTCCATCGGACGTGTCACCGGCATGGTAGACAAACTGACCCGGTTGATAGGTTCTCCAGCGGCCGACATTCGCGGCCCACTCGCGAAAATCGAGGGGCTGCTGCGAAAGCCAGCCGATTTCGTCGAGGGGATGGAGTTTGGTTAGCGCTGGAGAGTGATGTCGTTCCTTTAAGGTCACAGAGATCCTCCATCCGCCGCGCTTGCGGCGCTGGCAATTTCCATGTGAAATGGCCAGACTGCAAGCGGATCGTGGCCGTCATGACCGGAACGGCCGGGCGCGTTTGGCTGAGCCTTTTGGCAGTTTAGCCAGAGTTGAGGGCGCATCAACGCTGTTCTCTCCCGCTCCGGCTTCAGGTGTAGTGGCCGTCTCCATGCGAGCCGGGACAGGAGCCGATGCGGATTGCCACGTTCAACGTCGACAGTTTGGATCATGAGCCTCACGCGCCGGTGCCTCTCGACGAGAGATTGCCGATCCTGCGGCCTCAGCTCGAGCGGTTGCGTGCCGATATTCTTTGCCTGCAGGAGGTCAACGCTCAGCACCGCGCAGGCCAAGGCCCACGCGAACTTCTGGCGCTCGACCGACTTCTTGAAGGCACGCGATATGAAACGTATGAGCGCGCCGCGTCGGTGCCGCGCAGCGGGGCAGGGTTCGCGGACGTGCATAATCTCGTCACGCTCTCACGATGGCCGATCGTACAAGTCAGGTCGGTGCGCAACACGATCGTGCCGCCTCTCGAATACCGGCCGCTTACGGCGCAGCCCGTGTCAGAAAAGGCTGAAAAGGTCTGGTTCGAACGACCGATCCTGCTCACCGATATTGCCGTTTCGGAAGGGCGCGCCATCACGGTGATCAACGTCCACTTCCGGGCGCCGACGGCGGCCCTGATTGCCGGTCAGAAAGAAAGCGCCCACGTCTGGAAGTCTGTTGCAGGGTGGGCCGAGGGGTATGCAATCGCTGCGTGGAAGCGGGCGGCGCAGGCGCTCGAAACCCGCATCGTCGTCGACGGGGTTCTGGATGGCGACGAGAACCGGGTCGTCTTCGTGGCGGGTGATTTCAACGCCGAGGATCATGAGACGCCGCTCAAAATCGTCGCCGGTGCGGAGGAAGACACAGGCAACGGTCTGCTCGCCCAGAGATCTCTCGCCGTTCTCGACCGGACACTGTCCTCTGATCGGCGGTTCAGCGTCATCCATCACGGCCGCACGATGATGCTTGACCACATTCTCGCCAGCCGGTCCGCACTGGCCTTTTTGCGTTCGTTCGAAGTGCACAACGAAATGCTGGCCGACGAACTGATCACCTACGGGCGGATTCGGCATGAGCCCGGCTCGCCGCATGCTGCGGTCGCTGCCGAGTTCGATCTGCCATGAGTAGGTCTTGAATCCGTCGATCCTGCTATCTGTCGATATGGGCGCGCGCCGGTTGAAAGCCGGTGCTTTCCGTGTGCTTATAAGTCCAGGTTGGGACTGCGGTCCGCCGATGTCCGTTTGTTCGGAAGGTTTTTGACGAGTGCAGCCGACGTACATGAAAGCGATGGTGCTCGACCGGCCTGGAGAACGGCTCCGGCTGGTCGACAGGCCAATCCCTGAACCCGGGCCGGGCCAGGTTCTGGTGAGGGTTTCTGTCTGCGGCGTTTGCCGTACCGATTTGCATCTTGTCGACGGTGAACTCGAGCGGCCGCGGCTGCCGATCATTCCAGGTCACGAGATCGTCGGGTACGTCGCAGCGACGGGACGGGACGTCAGCGTATTCGAGACTGGAGACCGTGTCGGAATTCCCTGGCTCGGTTCGACGTGCCGGTCCTGCCGATTCTGTCTCAGTGACCGGGAGAATCTCTGCGATCGTCCAGGTTTCACCGGATACACGCTCGACGGCGGGTACGCCGAGTATGTGGTCGCATCGGCCGACTATTGTTTTCCGATACGCACGGCGCTTTCGGATGTCGAGGCGGCACCGCTTCTATGTGCAGGGCTCATCGGCTACCGCTGCCTCCGCTACGCGGGGGGCGCGAAGCGACTCGGCATTTATGGATTCGGGGCGGCCGCTCACATCATTTCGCAGGTTGCGGTCCATCAGGGTCAGCAGGTCTTCGCCTTCACCAGTCCACATGACCGCGCGGCGCAGGATCTCGCGCGATCGCTGGGCGCGGAGTGGGCCGGCGGATCGGACGAGGCAGCACCCGAGCGGCTCGACGCTGCCATCATCTTCGCACCGGTCGGCCCCCTCGTTCCAATCGCTCTCAAGGCGGTAGAGAAAGGTGGAACCGTCGTTCTTGGCGGAATTCACATGAGCGACATTCCGTCCATGCCCTACGCAATCCTCTGGGGTGAACGCCGTCTGCAATCGGTGGCAAACCTGACGCGGCAGGATGCCCAGGACTTTCTATCGATCATTGCGGATATTCCGATCAGGACACACGTCGAAGCCCTGCCGCTTGCGGACGCCAACGGCGCTCTCGACCGGCTTCGCACCGGTAAGGTCTCCGGTGCGCTCGTCCTCGTCCCGTAAGGCCTCAGGAGCCTCGTTTTGCACGGCTTGTTCGGGTGAATCCGGCCCTGGCCAGGAACCTCCGGTTCGATGCCCAACTTTCGCCCCCAAATCGTGACGAACACATCCATCGAAATGGCGCTCGGGGGAAGAGACCGGACGTGCTCGGCAGACTGAAAAACACTTTCTCCAATCGAGGCATCACCAGCGGTCAACTCATCCTGGCCGTGGCGCTGTTTGTCGCCGTTTCCGCAAACACGGCGTTCTTCTCAGCTGCGGCCGGGGCATTCGGAAACGGCGCAGCGGCATGGCCATTTCACGTGTCGCTCTTCCTGTCGGTAGTCGCGTTCTTCGTGCTGCTGCTGTCGGTGGTATGCCACCGGGTGCTTGTGAAGCCGGTGCTCATGCTGTTTGTCATGGCGAGCGCCGGACTTGGCTACTTCGCGCACGCCTACGGTACGGTCTACGACCGGCAGATGATCGCCAATGCGCTGCAGACCGATAGCGCAGAAGCCTTCGATCTCGTTACGCCCGCCATGTTGATCTGGGTCGCCATCTTCGGCGTCCTTCCGTCGATTGTAGTGTGGCGGTCAAACCTCTTCTTTCCGCATTGGAAGACCGAAACGATCGCGCGGCTGAAACTCGCGGTGGCCGCGCTGGCCGTACTCGCGGTGTCATGGGCGGCGTTCGGCGGTCATTACGCGGGCCTGCTGCGGGAGCATCCGGAAGTCACCGGCCGGCTCATTCCCAGCTATGCCCTGGTTTCGACGTTCCGGCATGCCACGCACGGAGCGCAAGCGGCGCACAAAGCACATGTCGTCATCGGGCAGGACGCCGTGCGAACCGCCCACCCGGAACGCGAACTCGTCATCATGGTTGTCGGCGAAACGGTGCGCGCCGATCATTGGGGGCTCAATGGTTATGCCCGCGACACCACGCCGTCTCTGCGGAAAGAAAAAGTGCTGAATTTCCCGGATTTCCGGGCGTGCGGAACTTCGACGGCGGTCTCCGTGCCGTGCATGTTTTCGGATCTGGGCAGGGCCAACTTCGACACCGAAGCTGCACTCAAACGAGATAATGCGCTCGATGTGCTGGCGCGAACCGGGGTCAGCGTCCTCTGGCGCGACAACAACTCGAGTTCGAAGGGCGTGGCCGACCGTGTGGCTTATGAAGATTTCAGATCTCCGAGCCGCAACCCCATGTGTGAGGATGGAGAATGCCGGGACGAAGGCCTCCTGCACGGCCTCCAGGACTTCATCGACTCGCAGACGGGCGACATTCTCATCGTGCTGCATCAGATGGGGAACCACGGGCCGGCGTACCATAAGCGCTATCCCAAGGAATTCGAACGCTTCACGCCAATTTGTGCCACGAGCGATCTTGGTTCGTGCACCTCCGAGGAACTGATCAATACCTATGACAACGCGATCCTCTACACGGATCAGTTTCTCTCGAAGGTCATCCAGCTCCTAAAGGCGAACGACGGCAACTTCGAGACCGCGATGTTCTACCTGAGCGACCACGGCGAGTCGCTCGGCGAATACGGTTTATACCTGCATGGGGCGCCCTATGCGCTCGCACCGGAGGCGCAGACGCACGTTCCGGCGGTCATGTGGATCGGGGAGGGCATGAAGCGCGATATCGTGCAGTCTTCGCTGGAGGAGCGCAGTCGCCGGCGGTGGTCGCAGGACAATGTGTTTTCCACGCTGCTCGGCTTCTTCGAGATCAAATCCCACAACTACGACCCGAACAAGGACATTCTGGAGCGGACGGGCTATAATATTAGCGCTCGTCAGTAGAGACGGCGCCGGCCAAACGCAGCGCCACGTTCCCCGCATTGTGTCGCGGGTCAAGGCTGCCAGGGTTCACTGGCGTCTCCAGAGGAGGCGGAGTCTTCAGCGTCTTTTTTGCCTATCTCACGCGCCAGGGCAAAGAGAGCATCCCGCACCCCCTGTCCGGATACGGCCGAGAGGGTCATAGGCTTCTTTTGTGCCGCCTTTTTCAGGTCTTCGAACCGCTGGGCTAGGGTGGCATCGTCGATGGCATCGCATTTGGAAAGCGCCACGATCTCTTTCTTTCTCGCGAGTTCCGGGCTGTAGGCTTTGAGTTCCCGCCGCACGATACGATAGTCCTCGGCGACGTTTTCCGACGTGGCGTCCACGAGGTGGAGGAGAACACGGCACCGTTCTACGTGGCCGAGGAAGCGATCGCCCAGTCCGGCACCTTCGTGTGCGCCTTCGATCAGCCCGGGAATATCCGCGAGCACGAAATCGGACGATCCGACGCGTACCACGCCGAGATTGGGATGGAGCGTCGTAAAGGGGTAGTCGGCGATTTTCGGCTTGGCGGCCGATACCGTGGCCAGGAACGTTGATTTTCCAGCGTTGGGAAGCCCCACAAGGCCGGCGTCGGCAATCAGCTTCAGGCGGAGCCAGATCGTCAGCTCCTCGCCGGGGAGCCCCGGGTTGGCATGGCGCGGTGCCTGGTTGGTCGCGCTCTTGAAATGGGCGTTACCGAAACCGCCGTTGCCACCGCGCGCGAGCAGGAACCGGTCGCCGGGGTGAACGAGGTCTGCAATCACCGTCTCCTGATCTTCAGCGAGGACTTCCGTTCCCGGCGGCACCTTGATGGTGATATCCTTGCCGTTGGCGCCCGCGCGGTTCCGGCCCATGCCGTTGACGCCACGCTCGGCTTTGAAGTGCTGCTGATAGCGATAGTCGATCAGCGTGTTGAGGTTCTGCACGCACTCGATCCACACGTCACCGCCCTTGCCGCCGTCTCCGCCGTCGGGGCCGCCGAACTCGATGAATTTCTCGCGCCGGAAGCCGATGCACCCGCTGCCGCCGTCGCCGGCCTTGACGTAGATCTTGGCCAGATCGAGGAACTTCATGCCGCGCCTCTCCAGAGGAATGCCGTCATCGGGCGCTTCCTTTCATAGACAATGGTGTCGACCTCGGCCTTGCGCGCGAGGCAGTAGGCTCTGTTCACGCCGATGCAGCGGAAGCCCAGTTTTTCGATGACGCGTGCGGACGCCGTGTTGTCGATGAAGTGACAGCATGTCATGCGAGGAACGCGCGCGACCTTGAACGCGTGCCGCATGACGGCTTCGGCGGCTTCCGTGACGAAGCCTTGCCCCCACCAGGGCTTGCCGATCCAGTAGCCCAGTTCAGCCGAGCGGTCATTGGCATCGATCGTGTAGCCGATGAGTCCGATGAGATAGTTCTCGTATTCGATGCCGCGCACGAACTCGTTGGCCTCAATACCGCGGATCCATTCTTCCGCATCGAATTCGCTGTAGGGATGCGGAAGGCGGGCGGTCATGCGCGCAACGTCGATGTCGCCGGCAAGCAGCGCGATGCGCCGGGCGTCAGCGTGGTTCAGTTCGCGAAGGGTCAATCGCTTGGTTCGCATTCGACATTGCCAATTGGGTCTCGCCGGATCGTCAAGGTAGCGCAGAAATGAAACGAGGGGAGATGCCATCGCATCTCCCCTCGGAACTCTGCCCGGTCATGTTAGCGGCCGTTACTCGGCTGCTTCTGCCTTGGCGGGATTAACCGAGATGTAGGTGCGGCCGTTGGACTTGGCGTTGAACTCCACCGTACCTTCGATCAGGGCGAAGATCGTGTGATCCGTGCCCATGCCGACGTTCTTGCCGGGGTGCCACTTCGTTCCACGCTGACGGCAGAGAATGTTGCCGGGGATGACGTGCTCGCC
>JBLMYE010000069.1:0-5311 GCA_050258115.1 Deltaproteobacteria bacterium
ACCCGTCTGGCTCCTCAAATGTGACGGCGCATCCTACCGGGTTCGCATGATGCCGGACCAAGCTGCAAAAGTTGAAAAGCTCGACTGAAGACGCTTCAGCGCAGGTTTGCTCTGCGACGGGCCAAGCTCTTCACCATCGGCCGCCGGATGCCACAATCCGCGAGCGGCCGAGATTCCGGCACGGCGGAAAAGGCGGCCCGGCAGCGGGCTGTCATTGCGCTGCATGAGTTGTATAGATTGCTTTTTAGTCTGCCTTGCTGACAGGGCGGCGGATGGCGCGGCCCCTCCTACGGTTCCGGGCGTTGCCTTGCAACGGGCTTTGTGGGTATAAGCCCGGCATCTCAAGCAACCGCGTGAGACGCTGCCCGGCACCCTTGGAGGCCGGTCGCGGCTTTTTTCTTTTTTGGAGACCTCGTCATGGCTTCTGAGATCATCGCTCTCAAGGCCACGGCGCGCCCGCGTGCAGGCAAGGGGGCCGCACGTCAAGCTCGCCGTGAAGGAAACGTACCCGCCGTGATCTACGGCGACAACCAGTCGCCCGAAATCATCGCGCTCGAATACAACGAACTTTGGAAGCAGATCCTCAAAGGTCACTTTACCGCGTCCGTGTTCGACATCGATATCGCCGGCAAGGGCAAGATCCGCGTGATCCCGCGCGACGTGCAGGTGGACCCGGTGAAGGACTTCCCCATTCACGTCGACTTCCTGCGCGTGGGCAAGGACGGCATCATCCGCGTGGCGGTACCCGTCAAGTTCACCAACGAAGCGCTCTCGCCCGGTCTGAAGCGCGGCGGCATTCTCAACATCGTGCGTCACGAGGTCGAGGTGTTCTGCCCGTATGACCGCATTCCGGAAGCTTTCGAGATCAACCTCGAAGGTTTGGAGATCGGCAAGTCCATCCACATCTCGGCGGTGGCCCTTCCCGACGGCGTAAGTCCGGTGATCGCCAATCGCGACTTCACGATCGCCACCATCGCGGGCGTTCGCAAGGAAGAAGAAGCAGCGACGGAAGCCGCTCCCGCTGCGGCGGCTGCCGCTCCTGCTGCCGCCAAGGGCGCTGCTCCGGCAGCCGCAAAGGGTGCTGCCCCCGCTGCCGGCGGCAAGGCCGCTCCGGCTGCTGCTCCCGCGGCCAAGAAGAAGTAACGGTACAGTGCCGGCGCGCGTCATCACCGGGCGTGCCGGCACGTTTCCTGCCATGGAGCTTATGCGCGCATGAAGCTCTTCGTCGGCCTTGGAAACCCGGGCGAGAAATACGCAAGGAACCGCCACAACATCGGGTTCATGGCGGTGGATCGCATCGCCGAGGTTCACCGTTTCGGACCCTGGAAAAAGAAGTTCAAAGGCTATGCGGCCGACGGGGAAATCGGCAGCGAGAAAGTTCTTCTGCTCAAACCCGAAACGTTCATGAACGAGAGCGGACAGAGCGTTGGCGAAGCGGCGCGCTTCCTCAAGATTCCAGACGGTGATGTCGTCGTCTTTCACGACGAACTCGATCTCCTGCCCGGCCGCATCAAGGTGAAAACAGGCGGCGGCAATGCCGGACACAATGGATTGCGATCGATCTCGGCGCATCTGGGCAACGAGACGGTGCGGGTGAGGCTCGGCATCGGGCATCCCGGAATGAAGGACGCTGTCGCCCACTTCGTTCTCAGCGATTTTGCGAAAGCCGATCAGGCGTGGCTGCCGGATCTCCTCGACGCCGTGGCAAAGGCGGCGCCGCATCTGGCAAAGGGCGATGCCGCGCGTTTTCAGACGGACGTGGCCAAGCTTCTGCAAGCCGGCGGCGATGCGGAACCGGCAAAGGTGCGGCCCTCTGCGGAGAGCGGTGAAAAACGTGCGCCGGGCATTGCGCCGGCCGGCGGGCCGCCCGGGGAGCGCCAGTCGAAGCGCGCGAGCGCTCTTGCCGAAAATCTTGCGAAGTGGCTGGCCGGCCGCAAACCCAAAGACGAATGAACTCTCCGTCGGGCATCGCGTTTGCGACCACCGCGTCGCCATCCCCGATTGATCCCCGGCGCGGGGCGTTGTAGCCCAGCGGAAACGCAATCAAGGACATCAGGACATGGGCTTCAAGCTCGGCATCGTCGGCTTGCCGAACGTCGGAAAATCAACTCTCTTCAATGCGCTGACACAGACGGCCGCGGCGGAGGCAGCGAATTACCCGTTCTGCACGATCGAGCCCAACGTGGGCGAAGTCGGCGTGCCTGATCCGCGCCTCGATACGCTGGCCGGCATCGCGGGCTCGGCGCAGATCATTCCCACGCGCCTCACGTTCGTGGATATCGCAGGGCTCGTCCGCGGGGCATCCAAAGGCGAAGGGCTGGGGAACAAGTTTCTCTCTCACATCCGCGAAGTCGATGCCGTCGCCTATGTGCTGCGCTGCTTCGAGGATGACGACATCACCCACGTCGAGAACCGCGTCGATCCCCTCGCGGATGCCGATGTCGTTGAAACCGAGTTGATGCTGGCCGACCTAGAAAGCCTCGAGAAGCGCGCCGGCCCGATCGAGAAGAAGGCGAAGGCCGGAGACAAGGACGCCAAGGCGCAGTTCGCACTGATCGAAAAGGTTCTGGCACCGCTGCGCGCCGGCAAGCCTGCACGCACCGCGGATGTCACGCCCGAGGAGATGCCGTCTTTCCGCGCCCTGCAACTGCTGACGGCCAAGCCCGTCGTCTACGTCTGCAACGTGGATGAGAATTCGGCTGCGACAGGGAATGCTTATTCGAGAAAGGTCGAAGAGCGGGCCAAGGAGGAAGGTGCGGCGTGCGTTATCATCTCGGCCAAGATCGAAGCGGAATTTGCCGGCCTTCCCGCCGGAGACCGGGACGAGTTTCTGGGATCGATGGGGCTTGACGAGCCCGGCCTCAATCGTCTGATCCGCGCCGGCTATGGCCTCCTCGATCTGGTCACCTATTTCACCGTCGGTCCCAAGGAAGCGCGCGCCTGGACGATCACACGCGGAACCAAGGCGCCGCAGGCCGCCGGCGTCATTCACACCGACTTCGAGAAGGGTTTCATTCGCGCAGAGACGATCGCCTACGATGATTATGTCGCCGGCAAGGGAGAAACGGGAGCCAAGGAAGTCGGCAAGATGCGGCTCGAAGGCAAGGACTACATCGTGAAGGATGGCGACGTCCTGCACTTCCGTTTCGCCAATTGACACTGAGAGAGCAGAGGAAAACCTCGCCATGACCGATATGCCCCCCGACCGCCTCTCCGTCGATCCATCGAGCCCCCACTACGACGAAGCCGTGCTCGCGCGGGACGTCGGCATCCGTTTCAACGGGCAGGAAAAGACCAACGTCGAGGAGTACTGCGTCAGCGAAGGCTGGATCAGGGTTGCGGCAGGCAAGGCGAAGGACCGGGCGGGCCGGCCGATCACCATCAAGCTCAAGGGTACCGTGGAGCCCTATTTCAAGGCCCCGGCGGCACCATGAGGCTACGATTTTCCACTGCGCCGCCGGGTTCTTCCCGCTAGATTGCACGGCATGTCGGAAGCTCTGGCGCCCTGGATCGTGGTCAATACGCATCCTCACAAGGAGGCGTCGGCGATCGCCAACCTGCAGAACCAGGGGTTCAACACCTACTGTCCCATGCTGCGGAAGCGGGTTCGCCATGCGCGCCGCACGACCAATGTTCTGCGGCCACTTTTTCCCGGATACCTGTTCATCGAATTAGCCGATCAATCGCTCAGCTGGCGGCCGATCCTATCCACCATCGGCGTGCGAACGGTGGTGCGCAATGGTGAGGAGCCCTGCCGCCTCGACGCGATGTTCATCGCGGCACTGCGCGCCCGCGAACAGGACGGCGTCATCGTGGCGCCGCCGGTCCCATATGCGGCGGGACAGAAAGTAAGGATCACCGATGGTCCATTCGACGGCACGGTGGCGACCATCATCGATCTTGCGGAGAAGGACCGGCTGGTGGTCCTGCTTGAGATTTTGAACCGTCCCGTGAACGTCAAGATCAGTGCGCGCCAGGTCTCGCCCGCCTGAGAGCATTCATTTCCGCGCGGGTGGCCTCAACAATTTCGGGAGATTGGACTTCAGTTCCCCGATGGCTGCGATGGGATCGAAATCAGGAAATACCATCGAGCGGACGAAAACGCCGTCGAGATAGGTGGAGATGAAGGTGGCCGTTCCGAACGTATCGATCTTGCCGAAAAGCCCACTGGCAACACCTTCATCAAGTGCCGACTGAAGCACCTTCCGCTCCTGATCGTAGAACGTGCGGATTGCCCGGTCGATGGTGGCCTTGCGCTTGGCGGTCGAAGCGTAATCGATCGAGAGCTTGATGAGCTTGGCGATCGCATCCCAGGCGTGGATGTGGTTGTCGACCCAGGCAAAGATGAGATCGGCGGGATCGTCGACGTCTTCGCGCGCGGTGCGGAATGACTGAAAGGCCTGTTCGACGGCTTCAAGAACGGCACGCCGGTACAGCTCTTCCTTGTTCGTGAAATAATAAAAGATCAGCGCCTGATTGAAGCCTGTCGCCTTGGCGATGTCCGCAGTGCGAACGGACGAGAAATTCTTCGCGGCAAAAAGATCGAGCGCCGCCGCAAGGATCACGGCTTCTGCATCTGCACCAAGGCTGCCAGCCTTCGGACGTCCAACGGCGTTTCGCGGTCGCCTCACCATCGCATGCTCTTCTTTTGGGCGGATTGCTCGTGAGATTGTTCAGAACTCGGGCATTTGCCGCGCAGAAAACGCTTCCCCTATATTTAATCATGTATTTAATTTCGGACTCGCTTGCAATCCGCAAGTTGCATCGCGCTTCGGCTGACAATGAGGTTTTCCATGGATGCGGCGACCGATCCGACCACCAACGAACTTGCCGGGCGGCTGCGTGCCGAAGGCGTGAAGTACATGTTCGCAAGCTATGTGGACCTGCACGGCGTTTCCAAGGGCAAAGTCGTACCGATCGATCACCTCGGACGCATGATGAAGGGTTCAGAGCTTTGCACCGGCGCCGCCCTCGACGGCGTGCCACAGGATGTCTCGGACGAAGAGGTCGCCTCGCATCCCGATCCAAACTCGGCCATCGTTCTCCCATGGCGCAACGATACGGCATGGTTCGCCTCCGACTTGTGGCTCAAAGGCGCGCCGTTCGAAGCGTGCAGCCGGAACATCCTGAAGCGCGTCCTGGCCAAGGCCGCCGGCATGGGCTTCACGTTCAACCTCGGCATGGAGGCCGAGTTTTTCGTTCTGAGGGACGATCCGTCCAATCCTCTCGGGTACGCTCCGGTTTCCAACCGGAAGAACCTGGAGAAGCCCGCCTACGATGTCGCGCGAATGCTCGACAACATGGACTGGAT
>JBLMYE010000070.1:0-7342 GCA_050258115.1 Deltaproteobacteria bacterium
CGTTTCCGTTGTCTTCGACCTGGATCAGCAAGGGCAGGCTGACGCGGGCTTTGGAGCCCGGAACGGAGAGACGTACACCCGGCCGGAACTTCGTCGTCAGCACGATGCGGCCATGATCGGCGCTTTCGGAGGCCGCCTCGGCAGCATTCTTGATGAGGTTCAGGAAAGCCTGCACCAGCTTGTCGCGATTGCCGGCGACGGGGGGAAGCGACGGATCGTAGTCCTCCACAAAGCGGATACCGCGCGCGAACCCCGTTTCCGCGAGACGGCGGACGTGGTTCAGCACGTCGTGGATGTTGACGGGCTCCATGACGAGAGGTCTTTCGTCACCGAACACTTCCATGCGGTCGACGAGATTTCGGATGCGGTCGGTTTCAGCACAGATCAGCTGAGTGAGGGCGCGGTCTTCGTCGGAGAGTGCCGGTTCCAGCAACTGGGCGGCGCCGCGAATGCCCGACAGCGGGTTCTTGATCTCGTGCGCGAGGACCGCGGCCATGCCCGACACGGTGCGTGCGGCGGCGCGATGCGTGAATTGCCGCTCGATCATCTGGGCCATGTTGCGCTGCTGGATCATCAGCAGAATATGCCCGGGGCGCTCGGGAAACGGGCCGGCATGCACGTCGACCAGTTTGGGAACGAGGAACTTCGGCGAATGCATTTCAACGCCGTATTCGTTCACCGTTGCTCCAGACCGGCGAACCTGATCGAGCAGCGTCAGCAACGGGCAGCCGAACGCTAGCTGATCGTCGAGTGTCTGCCTCTTCAAGACGGCAAAGCTCGAAGTGAGAAATGCCTCCGCGGCGGCGTTCGCAAAGACGATGCGGTTCTTTTCGGCCAGGACGAAGATTGGATACGGCAGCGCGTAAAGCAGGAGATCGAGTTCGATCGGCTGCTCGGTTGCCGCCGGCTTTGCGGCGCGAAGATCGGCAGGCTGGGTCATGCGGCGCGCCTCCCCGTGTCGGCCGCTTCGCGATAAACTGCATCCAGACCGTCCATAACGGCCGCGGCATTCTCTTCGGTGCACAATCGCCGACGCCAGGTTTTGACGGCGTCTTCGGTCAGACCGCTGGTTTCGAGATACCAACCGATATGCTTGCGTGCGTTGCGCAGGCCGATGTATGCGCCGTAATGGTCAAGCATGGCCGCGACGTGCGATTTGGCGATTTGGCACTGAACGTCACAACCGGGCGGGCCTGGGTCGGTTCCGGTCGCGAGAGCCTTGGCGATGCGCCCCGGCTGCCACGGGGCCCCGTAAGCCCCACGCCCGACCATCACGCCGTCAGCGCCGGACTGGCCGAGCGCCGCGCGGGCATCCTCGACAGTCACGATATCGCCGTTGACGACCACAGGAACGCGAACGGCTTCCTTCACCTGCCGGACAAAGCGCCAGTCGGCGCGGCCTTTGAAGAACTGGTTGCGGGTGCGTCCGTGGACGGTGATCAGCCGCACGCCCGCTGCTTCGGCGCGGCGCGCCAGTTCGGGCGCGTTGCGCGAGCTGTCGTCCCAACCGGTTCGCATTTTGAGCGTCACGGGCACCTTGACGGCCGCGACGACGGCTTCGACGAGGCTCATGGCGTGGCCAAGGTCGCGCATGAGGGCGCTGCCAGATGCCTTGCCCGTGACCTCGCGTGCCGGGCACCCCATGTTGATGTCGATAACGCTGGCCCCGCTGCCTTCCGCGATCCGCGCGCCTTCGGCCATCAACGCCGGTTCACAGCCCACGAGTTGTATGACGTGCGGTGAAAGATCGGCCCCTTCGGCCCGCCGCCTGACATCCGGGCGGCTGGCCACGAATTCGGCACTGGCCACCATTTCGGAGACGACGAGGCCCGCTCCGAGGCCATAAGCGAGGCGCCGAAATGGCAGGTCGGATACGCCCGTCATCGGTGCGAGAAACACGTTGTTTCTCGATTTCACCGGGGCAATCGTGGTGTCCGGCATGGGGTTATGATTTTTGAGCAGCCTGCTTTGAGCATCTTTTAGGCAGCAAATCGGACTGCCCTCAAGTTGGGCACCTTAAGGTGTGCTCCTGAGATCCGCAAGACCGTATCGGCCAGGCTCATTGCGGCCATAAGGCCACTGGGGCTATGGAACGGGCGTTTGTTTCGTCCGGAGAGGAGATCTTGCAGGTGCGCATTGCCGCCGTCATCGTCGCCGCGGGGAGCGGCATCCGGGCCGGCGGCGACATTCCCAAGCAGTATGTGGCTGTTGGCGGGCGCAGCATCCTTCAACGATCGATCGACGCTTTTGCGGCCCTCCAGGGCATCTCCGAGATCCGCGCGGTCATTCATCCGAGCGCCAGATCGCTCTACTCTGCCAGTTTATCGGAATCGACAGCGGGTCTCGGTCCGCCGGTCATCGGGGGCGCATCGCGGCAGGCTTCTGTGCTGGCAGGTCTCGAAGCGCTGGCCGCCTCCGCCCCCGATTATGTCCTCATCCACGACGCGGCACGTCCCTTCGTGTCCGCCGCCGTGATCGAGCGGGTCATCGAAGCGCTGAAATCCCATCCCGGCGCCGTTCCGGCTCTCCCTGTGGCGGATACCCTGAAGCGCGGCGCTGGCGATGGCATGATTTCCGAGACCGTTTCGCGCGAAGGCCTATGGCGCGCACAAACCCCGCAGGGTTTCCGGTTTTCCGATATTCTCGACGCGCATCGCCGCGCGGCGGCCGCCGGTCGCGACGATTTCACGGACGATGCGGCGATCGCAGAGTGGGCCGGACTTGGGGTGTGGCTTGTTCCGGGGGAAGCGCAGAACGTGAAGATCACGACCGCCGCGGATGTCGCAGAAGCTCGCAACAGGTTCGAAGGCGCTATGATGCTGGAACCACGGATCGGAACGGGTTTCGACGTGCATCGCTTCGCGGAAGGATCGAGCGTCTGGCTCTGCGGTGTCGAGATCCCTCATACGCACAAGCTGGAGGGCCATTCGGATGCCGATGTGGCGCTGCATGCACTGACGGATGCGCTCCTCGGCACGATCGGTGACGGAGACATCGGCCAGCATTTCCCGCCCTCGGACCCGAAGTGGAAGGGTGCCGCCTCGCACCTTTTTCTAGCCGACGCGGCCCGGAGAATTCGCGCCCGCGGCGGCAGGATCGCGAACGTCGATGTGACCATCCTGGCCGAGGCGCCCCGAATCGGGCCGTACCGGGTGGCCATGCAGGAGCGGGTGGCCGATATTCTCGCCATCGCGCGGGACCGGGTAGGCGTAAAAGCGACGACGATGGAAGAACTTGGCGCGATTGGCCGGCGGGAAGGCATCGTCGCGATGGCCAACGCCCTCGTTCTGTTCCCGTTCTCCCCTACGGATGGGGCCTGACCCCCCGCGACATTGACCCCTCTGGCAGAATCGCGGCACACCCGGCATAGCAGTTGTATGGTCAAAAAGACCGAACAGAAACGCGCGACCCCCTCAGAGGCGATCCGATGAACGTTATGACCCAGCCCCTCGAACGTGCGGCTAAAGAGCCTGCGAACATGGCCGACATTGCCGAGACGACGGCTTCTTCCTGCCTCGCGACCCGCGTGCGTCAGCTTTCGCGCATCATCACGCGCGTCTACGACGACGCGATGCGGCCCCTCGGGATCACCGCCAGCCAGTATACGCTGCTCGCCCAGCTTGCCGCGCGCGACGGGATCACGGCCGTTGAAATCGGGCACGAACTCGACATCGAGAAGTCGACGCTGTCGCGCAACCTGAAGCGTCTATTGGCGCTGGGTCTGATCATCATGGACCCGCCGGCAGGCCGGCGCGGGCGCGGCCTGCACCTGACGCCGAAGGGCCAGGGCGTGCTGCGTGATGCCTTCCCCGTTTGGCAGGGCGCGCAAAACCATGCCACGGCCGTGATGGGCTCGGAGTCGCGCTCGACGCTCGACGGGCTCTTGAAGCAGGCTGAAAAGCTGGTTCAGCCCTGAGGTTTGAGGGCGCTTCGCTCTCCACAGATGCGTTTCAAGCCGGTACCTTCGTTGAAGGTGCCGGCTTGTTCATTTGAGAGTACCGCGATGCTGCCCGACGATGTCCTCGACCATGCTGCCGATCTTGTCGTCCGGTTGAAGTCGGCCCGGTTGAAGCTGGTGACGGCCGAGAGTTGTACGGGCGGTTTGGTCGCGGCGGCGATCACCGACGTTCCCGGGTCGTCGGCTGTTTTCGAGCGTGGCTTCGTGACCTATTCGAACGAGGCAAAGAGCGCGTCGCTCGGTGTTTCCTCCGCGCTCCTCTTGGAATACGGGGCGGTCAGTGCTCCCGTGGCCCGGGCCATGGCGGAAGGTGCGCTGCGTCACTCGTACGCCGACGTCGCCGTGGCGATCACCGGTATTGCGGGCCCCGGCGGGGCAACCGCGACGAAGCCGGTCGGTCTCGTGCACATCGCTGTGGCCCGGAAGGGTTCGCCGACCGTAGATGAGGCGTGTCGCTTCGCCGATGTCGGCCGCCGAAAGGTTCGGGAAGCGGCGGTGCGCAAGGCATTGGAGATGGTGGGGAACGCCCTTGCGGTTCAATAGAACTGGAGTGGAAATCGCGATGATCAAGTCTCGTTCGCTGGGCGCCGTCGCCGTGATCGCCCTCGCCTGCGGCGCGGGCCATGTTTCAGGCGCCGAGTTCACGGCCCGCGAAGTGACGGAACAGCTCTATCGGGCGACCGGCCCCGTCGATCTATCCGGCCGCGATCTGGAAGGCCTCGACCTGTCGCTCATTGATTTCAAGAAGACGAACCTTCAGAACGCCCGGATGTTTGGTGTGAACCTGTCGGGGTCGAACCTCTCCGGAGCAGATCTTGCGGCTGCCAATTTGGACCGCGCCAACATCATCGGGGCGAAGTTCGACGGAGCGAACCTGGCAGGGGCCACCATGCTGCGCCCCTCCACGACGGTGGGACGGGAACCGGGCGCGGAAACGCCGCCGAGTTTCGTCGGCGCCGACCTCAAGGGGGCCAAGGTGTTCGGACAACTCAGCCGTGTCGACCTGACGCGGGCGAACCTGGAAGGCGCGACCCTTGCGCCCTTCGGAAAGACGGGGTTCATCGAGGATCTCTTCCGCACGGAACTGGAGGGCGCGCAATTGGACGGCGCCAACCTCGGAATGAGTGACCTCACCTACGTCTCGTTCCGGTTCGCAAGTCTCAAAGGCGCCAATCTCCGGGGCGCGAAGCTTCACAACGCCGATTTCTCCAAGGCCGATCTCACCGGCGCTGACCTGACCGGTGCCGATGTTCGCGAAGCCGACTTCGACGGAGCGGTGCTCACCGATGTCATCGGGCTCGACCGGCTGTCGAGCCGGGATCTGGCGCGGAATCTGCCGTTTTAGCTGCTCACGGCGGCCGGCCTTTAGTTGCTCACGGCGACTCGCCTGCGGGGAGCTGGCCGCCGTTCGCGGAGTGACCGAATTGAAGGCGCGCATGCAACGAGCTAGGGGCGCACATCTACGGTCAGGCCGGCGCGCGCTTCGTCCTCTGCGCCGAGCGGCAACTGCTCTTCGAGTATCGCGGCGCCTCCGGCGCCCGTTCTGAATCTGCGCAGCTCCTCTTGTGCCTTTTGATAGGCGGCTTCGCGTTCGACGGTTTCCAGGAGGAACGTCCGCCAGTCGCCGAGGACCGTGAAACGCTGACGCTCGAAGTCGTGGCCGATGCCCTGCGGCCGGCGAGCAATGGCGTTGCAGATTCCGACGACACCATGCCGGCCCGGCTTGTCGAGACGGATCTGGAACGGCGCGTCGCGCGCCGGAATTTGAACGAGCATTCCGCCGGCGACGCGATTATCCGTGGCGGCATCGTTCGGAAACAGCACGGTCGCAAGTCCGGTAGACTCGATCGCAATGACCGTCAGATTGCAGTCGGCACTGGGACGCGCGTAGACCGTGAACAGTTCGCCCGACCTGTAGTCCGTGGCATTGGTCCAGAGCGCGAGGCGAAGGCCGGAGGATTGCGGCGGGGAAAGCGCGCCCGCAGTCTGATGATCAGAACGGCCGGCGAGGCGGGCTTTCAATTTCTCCCACTCCTCGCGCGGCAGGCCCGTCTGCATGAGACGCCGGCCGAGGGATCGGTCCTCGCCGGCCAGATCCTCCAGTTCCCGCCGCAGTTCTCCGGCCTCAACATGGCGTTCGACGGCAGCGCGCGTGAGGGTCACCGTGCGGCGGTATTCCAAGGCGAGCGCGTCGACGGGGTCAAGCCCATCGATTTGAGCGCCGGCCGGAGCGGCGACCGCGCTGGCAATTCCCGGCGTGCCCGTTGGCGTGGCCGCCCCGCTGGTAGCGGCCAGCGCGCGGGCGGCGAGGCTCTCGGCCGACACGACGCCGGGCAGATCGTCACCGGGACCCGCGCGCAGGTCCCAGGCTTCCGGCGTGAGCCCAAAATCCGCAGGCCGGAACGCGAGAACGACGCTTGCTTCGCCGACCGTGTCGAGATCGACGGACGGGCGCAGCGTCAAGCGGCCCATGAGAATGCCAACGGCGTCGCGATAGGCGGCGATGGTCGCATCGGACCGGCACAGGTTGTGAAGATTGGCGAGCGAAATGAAACGCAGAGGTTTTGAGCCGTCGCCATCGAACGCCTTGCGCCATGCGGCGATCGAGCTTTCGACGTCGGCTGGCGTTACCGGGGGCTTGCCGCAGTCGGACGGCTGTACGGCAAGCGCCGAAAGCCAGTCCCGCACAGCGCCGATTTCGGCCGGCGTGGGCCCCGGCACCGGACCATAAAAGACAGCTTGCGGCCGGTGCTTGGCGAGCATCAACTGATAGATCCGCGATGCGTCGGGGGAGGCCGGCTCGACAAGATCCTCCCGCTCCGACAGGCGTGCGAGATCGAGAATGTTGCCGAGACCACCCTTGGCGGGTGGATTCTCCAGTCGACCGGCCTGATGACAGCGCGCGCAGTGTGTTTCGAGGACGGCCCGTGCCTGAGCCGTTACGTCCGTACCGGTCTCGGCAACGGCTGCCGCTGCGAGAGCGGTGATAACGCCCATGCCCGCCATGGCTCTCGTGATCGCTTTCACGCGCCGGCTCGATGTCTGATTAATCGTCAAAAACACCTGGTTCCCCGCTCCGGCGTCGTATTGCCGGGCGGCACCATAACCGCGGCCTCACGGCGAGCCTATGGCAGCCGTGCCACAGGCGTCTCGCTCACCCGCCTCACCGGGACCGCGACGCATCGCGTCGTCGATCTTCATTTCCGACTTGAGCGGAAATCGGGTGCCCTCATGGCCCGTCGGCGGCCGTCTCGTTGTGGGACCAATCGGGCGGGGCCGGAGTTCAAATGTCTTTTCGCAGACGTTTCCTCACGGACCGGCCACCGCCCTGTTCTTATTCCAACCGCGCGTCTACCGGTGATGCCGGATCGCTCTCTTCGTCGG
>JBLMYE010000071.1:0-6681 GCA_050258115.1 Deltaproteobacteria bacterium
GCCGGGACCTACCGGCTGGGCGACGGGTTTGGCGACCCGGCCCTCGCCGCCCTGTCCTGGGCCCTCGGGGCCTACCGCTTTAGAAGGTACAAGACGGCGTCAGTCAACGGCGCTGAAAAGATCACGCGGCTCGCGCTGCCGCCGAACACGGATGGCGCCAGTCTGACCAACTTGGCATCGGCGGTCTGGCTGGGCCGCGATCTCATCAACACCCCGGCGAGCGATCTGGGGCCTGCTGAAATCGAAGCGGCGGTCCGAAAGGTCGGCGCGCGCTATGGGGCCACCGTGCGTAGCGTCGTCGGCGATGATCTTATCGCTCAGAACTTTCCTTTGATCCACGCCGTCGGCCGGGCCAGTCCCAGAGCTCCGCGGCTCATCGAACTCGATTGGCAAAAGCCCGGCGGCCGCCCCGATGCGCCGAAGATCACTCTGGTCGGAAAGGGCATCACGTTCGATACGGGCGGCCTCGACATCAAGCCGGCTTCGGCGATGCTGCTCATGAAAAAGGACATGGGCGGCGCCGCTGTTGCGCTCGCTGTGGCCAAGATGATCATGGGGCAGGGGCTCGACGTCCGGCTGAAACTTCTGATCGCGTCGGCCGAGAATTCCGTGTCGGGAGATGCGTTTCGTCCCGGCGACGTCTTGCGCAGCCGCAACAGCATGACCGTCGAGATCGGCAATACGGACGCCGAAGGGCGCCTCGTCCTCGCCGATGCCCTGTCGCTCGCCGATGAAAGCGCACCCGACACGATCTTCGTTTTTGCGACCCTGACCGGTGCCGCGCGAACCGCTCTCGGTCCAGACCTCCCGGCCCTCTTCGCCAACGACGACGGGCTCGCGGCAAAGCTCGAGACCATTGGTGCGAGCATCGGAGACCCGCTGTGGCGGCTACCTCTGTGGGCGGGCTACGAGCGCAATCTCGATAGCGACGTGGCAGATGTGAACAACGTCTGGGAAAGCCCGTTCGCGGGCTCCATCACAGCGGCTCTCTTCCTCAGGAAATTCGTCAAGAACGCTCGGCGCTTCGCCCATCTCGATCTCTATGGATGGCGTCCGGCGGCGCGCCCTCTGGGGCCCAGAGGCGGTGAGGTGCAGACCGCCCGAGCCGTCTTCGAAGTGCTGCGCGCCGAATGCGGGGCCGGCGCATGACCGTCGAACGTCTTGATACCCGGCGCCACGCGATCCGTCCCGATCTTGCCGATGAACGACTGATCGGCCGCTACGAGGCGACCCGCTACATCGCCGGACAACCGGCACAGGTCGTCCGCCCCGCCATACCGCTTCGCCGCCGGCCGGTGGCGGCCGACGGACTCGATACGGAAGCCCTCTACGGCGAGCGCTTGCGCGTGTTCGACGAGCAGGAGGGCTGGGCCTGGGTTCAATTGGACCGCGACGGCTATGTCGGTTACGTGCCGGCCAACGCCTTGTCCGAGACGATCGTGACGCCGACGCACCGTGTCAAAGCAATCGGCACCTTCCTCTATCCGGAAGCCGACATGAAGTGCGCGCCGATCCTTCATTTGAGCCTCAATGCCGAACTGACGATCGTGGAGGAGGGCGAGCGTTTCAGTCGAACGCATATCGGGGCCTGGGTTTTCAATCGCCACATTTCCCGGCTGGACAAAGCGGCCCGTGACTACGTCGATGTGGCGGAACGCTTCATCGACACGCCCTATCTGTGGGGCGGCAAGACCCGCATCGGCCTCGATTGCTCGGGTCTCGTCCAGGTGTCGCTCCAGGCCGGTGGTATTGCAGCCCCCCGCGACAGCGACATGCAGTTCGCAGAACTCGGCACCGCTGTCACAGTAGACAGCGACTTCGAAGGCCTGGAGCGCGGTGATCTGGTGTTCTGGAAAGGCCACGTCGGGATCATGACGGACGGCATCATGCTGCTGCACGCCAATGCCCATCATATGGCGACCGTCGCTGAGACACTGCCGGAAGCCGCAGAGCGGATCGCTCGCACGGGAACACCGCTGTTGGCCGTGAAGCGCCTCAGAACGTCCAGCGCTTGAGTTGGGAGCGCGAGAAACTCCATTCCGGCGTGACGAGCATGCTGCCAAAGTCGGTTCGATACCAGTCGGTCCCGTCTGTCTCCGATGGATTCTTCAGAATGTGGATCTGCTGCGCCGGCATGTAGCTCTGCGCAAGGAGGAACCTCTTTTCTCCCGTTTCAGGGTTCACGACGAGATCGATGACGAGCACGGCGTGCCCCGGAAAGCCGCCCTTGATGAAAACATCTCCGGCCCGGATGTCCTCGACGGGCACCGCCTTCAACTCGCGCGCGAGTGAATAGGTGCCGGCGTAGGCGAAGACGAAGTTCATGTATTTGCGTAACGCGGTGTAGTCCTGCTTCGCGCGCGTGGCGAAGCGCATCCGCCGGCCTTCCGTATCGTCGAAGGCGATGTCGGCCTTGCGTCCGGAAGAGAAGAGCCATTCGGCGCGCAGACGCATGATCGCGTCCGCGCACTGCTGGAGATCGCGTGGGCCGACGTCGATGTCGATGACGGCGGCGTGCACATCCTGCCGCCACTTTCGTGCACCCGTGTGCAGGAGAACCGGTGCACCTGCGGGCTTTAGCGGCAATCCGCGCAACCACGCCGCGAAAGAACCCCGCGCGGCCGGCGCGCGCTCGAAACCGGGGGGAGGCGGGAAGCGCACTGTGAGCGCCTCGGACTGTGCCGGAGAAACCGTCGCCCAAGGGTAGCGCGGCTCGGCCCGTGCCGCGCCGATGCCGATAATGCCGGCGAGTAACACCGAGGCCCCGCAGGTCAGGAGTACGTCACGAGCAAACGATGAACGCAGGGCGGAAACGGACATGTTCGTGGAGCGGGAGGGGCTTCAGAGTTTGGACGCACGCCAACATGCCTCCTGATGATGGCGGATTGGTGGGCGGGAAAAGCAAGAGCCCGGGAGCGGTGGCTACCGGTCCCGGGCTCGGAGCGTTGGGCTCGTCGGAGAGGATGTTTTGCGGGACGGGATGTCGGCGATCCGTTCCAGACGGGTCAGTGCGCCGAAGCTGCAGACCCTGGATTTTCTGATCGCAATCCTCGTTGTTCCGCCTATTCTCCCGACCCAATCACATCAGATCATCAGAGTTGCGTCTCGCTACAGCGAGGATCGTCCGGACGGACTATGGACACGCGCCGCGGACGCCTGTCACTTCCCGACCGAAGCCTCCGTCATCGGGCACTCAACCGGACACCGGCTCGCGCGACGATGGCAACTCTGCTCGAAGGTTCAGATTTTCTCGATGGCCACGATAAGCACCGCAAACGCGTGCACTCCCGAACCCCCGCGACATGCCAGCTTAGTGTGAGACCTCGAAGCGGTCCCCGACATGGCGCACGTCAGGCCCTGCAATCGACTGCGTCGTCGTTGCGTCTTATCGCGGCGGCTTTCTACCCGGCGGAGACATTTTCCTAGACCTCCTTTCAGGAGATGTCCAAGTCTGCGCCCGGTCCAGCAACCTGTCAATTCACGATTGCGGGCGGCAATTGCATCGCCTCGGGGCGCCTGCGATCCGCATGGTTGAGAATTTGTTAAGCGGCCGGCGGTAGCGTCTTACGCGTCGTGATTTCAGCAATCTCGCTGACAAACGCGGACCAGGAAAAGAGATGAAGACCGTTCTCAGTTTCGTGTCTCTGATGGCGATCGGCCTAATCACCGCGAGCGCGCTGGCTCTCGTGATTTCGGGACAGGCGCACGGTCCCGCAGGAGATGCCGCTCCGTTCGTCGATTACCGATCACTATCGATTGGGTTGATCGTCGGCCTCATGCTGTCGTCGCTTGCGCGTCTCAGCTGGGCGGAGATGCCCCGCCGTATTTTGAACTGGGTCTGGGCGAACGAGCGCAATATCTATCGCGCCGCGCTTGCGGCCGTGATGATCGGCATCATCATCTTCTATTGAATCGCCGGCGCGCGCCCGTTCGCCACCGAGAGGCGCGTCGCTGCTCAAGCCAACAGAAAGGGCGGCCCGAAGGCCGCCCCGTCGTCACTCCCCCCGGAGTTGATGTGAGATGCCCTCCGCCTGACGGCTGGAGAGCATCCAGGCGCTGTCGTCAGACCGAGTAGTACATGTCGTACTCGACCGGATGCGGCGTCATCTCGTAGCGCATGTTCTCGGCCATGCGCAGTTCGATATAGGCGTCGATCATGTCGTCGTTCATCACGCCGCCAGCCTTGAGGAACGCACGGTCCTTGTCGAGGCTTTCGAGCGCTTCGCGCAGCGAACCGGCGACCGTCGGGATCTTGGCGAGTTCCGCAGGCGGCAGGTCGTACAGGTTCTTGTCCATCGGGTCGCCCGGATGGATCTTGTTGAGGATGCCGTCGAGACCGGCCATCAGCATCGCTGTGAACGCGAGATAGGGGTTGGCACCCGGATCCGGGAAGCGGATCTCGATACGCTTGGCCTTGGGCGACGAGACGTGCGGAATGCGGCACGACGCCGAGCGGTTGCGCGCCGAGTAGGCGAGCAGCACCGGCGCCTCGTAGCCCGGCACCAGCCGCTTGTAGGAGTTCGTCAGCGGGTTGGTGAAGGCGTTGATAGCCTTGGCGTGCTTCAGGATGCCGCCGATGTAATAGAGGCAGGTGTCTGAAAGATCGGCGTACTTGTTGCCCGCGAACATCGGCTGGCCGCCCTTCCAGATCGACTGGTGGACGTGCATGCCCGATCCGTTATCGCCGAAGATGGGCTTCGGCATGAAAGTCGCCGTCTTGCCGTAGGCCTGGGCGACCTGATGGACGACGTACTTGTAGATCTGCATGTGGTCGGCCATCTGGATCATCGGGCCGAACTTCACACCCAGTTCGTGCTGGGCCGACGCGACTTCATGGTGGTGCTTTTCCACCGTCACGCCCATCTCGGTCAGAACCGACAGCATTTCGGAACGCATGTCCTGGCAGCTGTCGATCGGCGGCACCGGGAAGTAGCCGCCCTTCACGCGCGGACGATGGGCGAGGTTTCCCATCTCGTAGGACGTATCGGAGTTCGACGGCAGTTCCGAGCTGTCCACCTGGAAGCCCACCTTGTACATGTCGGTGGAGAACTTCACGTCGTCGAAAATGAAGAATTCGGCTTCGGGACCGAAATAGACCGCGTCGCCGATCCCCTGCGACAGCATGAAGGCCTCGGCCTTCTTGGCGATCGAACGGGGATCGCGCTCGTAGGGCTGGCCCGTGGAGGGCTCCAGCACGTCGCAGAAGATCGCGAGTGTCGATTGGGCGAAGAAGGGGTCGATGTGCGCCGAAGCGGCATCGGGCATCAGGAGCATGTCGGATGCTTCGATGCCCTTCCAGCCCGCGATCGACGAGCCGTCGAAGGCGTAACCGTCGCTGAACATCGCCTCGTCGACACACGACACGTCGGCGGTGACGTGCTGCATCTTGCCCTTCGTGTCCGAGAACCGAAGGTCTACGAACTTCACGTCCTTGTCCTTGATGAGCTTCAGGACGTCACTGACCGTCTTCATAAGCACTCCCCTTGAGATCCCAACTTCAACTGTCATGCGCCGGGCTCTTCCGGCCCGCTGCATTTTCTAGATCGCATCTGTCCCGTGTTCACCGGTACGAATGCGAATGGCCTCCTCGACGTTGGAAATGAAGATCTTCCCGTCGCCGATGCGACCCGTCTTGGCGGCCTTCTGTATCGCGTCGACGGCCTTATCGAGCATCTCATCGCTCAAAACCACCTCGATTTTGACCTTCGGAAGAAAATCGACGACGTATTCGGCACCACGATAGAGTTCCGTGTGGCCCTTCTGCCGCCCGAAACCCTTCGCCTCGATCACGGTGATGCCTTGCAGACCGATGTCTTGAAGCGCTTCCTTCACTTCGTCGAGCTTGAACGGTTTGATGATGGCTTCGATTTTTTTCATGATCTCCTCGGCCTCCCGGCGGGCCCGGTGCACGAACGGGCCTCTCGCGCGTTGGTTAGCATGCCACATGCCAACTTCTGCGGCGCTCTCATTTTTGTGGGGTTTCAATATGTTGCGTAAAAACCGCCTGTTTTTTAGCTGTGTGCCCCCGCGCCAATAGCCTAAAAAATAGGCGTCACGCCAGATAAATGATCAGCGCAGGCGTCATCCCGCCGCTGCTCCGCGATCGCCGGCCACAGCATGACAACGAGAACGAGACCGATGAATTGCGCGCTCCTCACCACCGACGAGATGTCCAGGGCCGACGGGGCCGCCGTGGCGCTTGGCGTTCCCTCGACGACGCTCATGCAGAACGCCGGCCGCGCCGTGGCCGATGTGGCGATGGCAATGGTACAGCCCGGCAGCCGGATCGCGGTCCTCTGCGGTCCCGGCAACAACGGCGGCGATGGCTTCGTCGCAGCGCGTCTCCTGAAGCGCGCAAGCTACGATGTGCGGCTGTACCTCCTGGGCGAGAAATCCGCATTGAAGGGCGACGCGGCTGAGATGGCACGCTGGTGGGACGGACCGGTCCGCGCTCTCGATCCGCACGCCGTCGAAAGCATCAATCTGGTCATCGATGCCCTGTTCGGCGCCGGCCTGACTCGGGCTCTGGATGGGCTGGCCGCAGAGATGGTCGCGGCCGTCAATGCCAGCGGCCTGCCGGTGCTCGCCGTCGATGTGCCGAGTGGACTCGACGGCACGACTGGAGCCGCCGCCGGACCGGTCGTCCAGGCAACCCGCACCGTGACCTTCTTCCGCAAGAAG
>JBLMYE010000072.1:0-4564 GCA_050258115.1 Deltaproteobacteria bacterium
GACGTCACTTCGAGGCCGACTTCCTGCTCACGAACGGCGGGCTTGGTCCAGGTCTTCATGTTTCTTCCTCCAGATCAGGGCCAACACCCGAGGCCCGATAAAACAAAGATACCCCCGTCCCTCGATAACCTCAAATCGCAAGTTCGTGAGATTGCAATCAGAGTTGCTGATTACAAAGTCGAGACGCGCTGATGGCGGATCCGGCCGCCGGAAATGAAAACGCGGCGGTTGCTATCGCAACCACCGCGTTTCGAATGTCGATGACGACCGAGGCTTAGATGACGTCGATCTCAGCCGGCAGGTAAGACGTCACTTCGAGGCCGACTTCCTGCTCACGAACGGCGGGCTTGGTCCAGGTCTTCATGGTGTATCTCCTCCAGATTGCGACGCCGGGGTCTCCAACCGGCTTCCATGGAGTTGGTGTACCGGTCTGCCAGCACACGTTCAAATCGCAAGTTCGTGAGAACGCGATCAGATTTCGTTTCGACGATACCCAGGAAAACTGATCGACGGAACTGCCGCCCGGGCCTTCGCGATCTAATGAGCAGCTTCCCAGTTGTCGGCCGCCTTCGCATCCACGTGAAGCGGTACCGTCAGCCGGACGGCTGGTTCGGCCGCACCTTCCATGACCGCGCGCGCCGTCGCGATCAGAGCATCGGCCTCACCCGCCGGAACCTCGAACACAAGTTCATCATGAACCTGCAGCAGCATGCGGGCTCGCGAAAGCCGCGCTTTTTGAAGCGCATCCGGCATCCGGATCATGGCGCGGCGAATGATGTCGGCCGCCGAGCCCTGGATGGGCGCGTTGATCGCGGCCCGCTCAAGAAAACCGCGCATCGACGGGTTCTTCGTATTGATTTCGGGATAGTGGACGCGCCGTCCGAAAATGGTTTGGACAAAGCCGTTCGCGTGAGCGAATGCCTTTGTGGTCTCCATGTAGTCGCGAATTCCCGGGAAACGTTCGAAGTAGGTCTTGATATAGGCGCCCGCTTCCTCGCGGCTGATGCCCAGCTGATTTGCGAGACCGAATGCTGAGATTCCGTAGATGATGCCGAAGTTGATCGCCTTGGCGCGCCGTCTCACCTCGGCCGTCATGTCCTTCAGCGGCACGCCGAACATTTCGCTGGCCGTCATCGCGTGAATGTCGAGACCATCCGCGAAGGCCTGCTTCAACTGGGGAATATCAGCAATATGTGCGAGCACGCGCAGCTCGATCTGGGAGTAGTCGGCGGAGACGAGCGTGTGGCCCTTGTCCGCGATAAAGGCCGTTCGAATTTCGCGACCCTCCTTCGTGCGGATCGGGATGTTCTGCAGATTGGGATCCGATGACGACAGGCGCCCTGTCGTCGTGGCCGCCAGAGCGTAGGACGTGTGAATGCGCCCGGTCTCAGGATTCACGAAACCCGGCAGAGCGTCCGTATAAGTCGAGCGGAGCTTCGTGAGCTGCCGCCACTGCAGCATCGTATCGATCAGCCGTCGCGCATCCGGCGGCAGATCTTCGTTAGCCGCCAGATCGTCGAGCAGACCGGCACGCGTTTCCCACTGACCCGTCTTGGTCTTCTTTCCGCCGGGCAGCTTCAGCGTATCGAAAAGAAACTCGCCCAACTGCTTGGGCGACCCGAGATTGAACTTATGGCCGGCGAGATCATAGATCAGCGCCTCATGCTCGGCGGCCCGTTGCGCAAACGTGCCCGAAAGGCGCGCGAGAATGTCACGATCAACCTTGATACCGTCCCGCTCCATCGTCCCGACGACCGCGGGCATCGGCCTTTCGAGCGTTTCATAGACGGTCGCGAGATGTTCCGGGGCCAGGCGCGGCTTTAGAACCATCCAGAGTCGCAGCGTAACGTCGGCATCCTCCGCCGCGTATTCCGTGGCCTTGTCGATCGGAACACCGGCGAACGTCTTCTCGGACCTCTTTGCGCCGGGAGCATGCGCGACGACGTCCTCGAAGCTCACGCAGATATGGCCGAGATGGCGTTCCGCCAATTCGTCCATTCCATGACCACCCCGTCCGGCATCGAGCGCGTAGGACATCAGCATCGTGTCGTCGTAGGGCTCGATACCCAGTCCATACCGGAGAAGCACGACGGCGTCGTACTTGAGATTGTGTCCGATCTTCAGGATGAACGGATCTTCGAGAAGAGGCTTCAATCGGTCGAGCGCGTCGCGCAAGGGAATCTGACCGGGCAGGTGCGATGCGCCACCAAACAGATCGTCGTTCGTCTTGCCGTGCCGCAGCGGAACATAGCAGGCCTCGCCTGGCGCTATCGCGAGCGAAAATCCGACGAGTTCGGCCTGCATCGCATCCAGACTGGTTGTTTCCGTGTCGACGGCGACCCGGCCATTTGCGCGCGCTTTGGCGATCCAGCCGTCGAGTTCCTCCAGGGTCGTGACTGTCTTGTAGGCGGCACGGTCGAAAGGCACACCGCGTGCGGCAGCGCGTCCTGCTTCGACAGCCGCTGCCGGCGAGCCCGGCGCTTTGGACAGTGGTAAAGGCTCCTGATATCGCGGCGCGGCAGTTCCCTGTGCCGTCTTCTTCTCCAGCGACGAGCCGACCGACGCATCGAGCGGGGGCGGGGCCTCAACGCCGAGCTTTTCCGCAATGCGACGGGTCAGCGTATTGAACTCCATGCGTCTCAGGAACCCGATCAGTTCCTCCGGGTCGGGATCGCGCACGCCGAACTGTTCGACCGGCACAGCCTCCGGCACATCGTCCTTAAGACTGACCAGCGCATGCGAAATGCGCGCCTGTTCGGCGAACTCCAGGAGCTTTTCGCGCCGTTTGGGCTGCTTGATCTCATCTGCACGCTCGAGAAGCGTCGTGAGATCGCCGTAAGCGTTGATGAGCTCAGCGGCCGTCTTCAGGCCGATGCCGGGCACCCCCGGCACGTTATCGGTGGAATCGCCCGCGAGCGCCTGCACGTCGGTGACCTTGTCGGGCGGTACACCGAATTTCTCCATCACTTCGTCACGCCCGATCTTCTTCCCCTTCATGCCGTCGAACATGACGACGCCGGGGCGGACCAGCTGCATCAGATCCTTGTCAGACGAGACGATCGTCACATCCCCGCCGCGCTCCACCACATCCCGCGCGTATGTGGCGATGAGATCGTCCGCCTCGTAGCCCTCCTGCTCAACACAGGACACATTGAACGCGCGAACCGCGTCGCGAATGAGCGGGAACTGCGGCACGAGTTCTTCCGGCGGCGGCGGGCGATTGGCTTTATATTGATTATAGATCTGGTTGCGGAATGTCTCGCGCCCGGCATCGAAAATGACGGCAAGGTGGGTCGGCGCCTCGGAGGCCTTGCTCTCTTGCAGAAGCTTCCAGAGCATCGTGCAGAAACCATGCACCGCCCCCACCGGCAGACCGTCGGACGGCCGGGTCAGTGGCGGAAGCGCATGAAACGCACGGAAGATGAACCCCGACCCGTCGATCAGGTACACATGACTGCCCTTGACGATGGGCACGGTTTCAGCCGCGGGAGCCGCCGCGGCTGAGCTGGAATGAGGGGGCGAGGAAGCGGTCATCGGGCCGGACTATAGGGATATCCCGTTCCGGCGCCAGCCCTTCCGGTGCCCCGTGGCGCCCCCCTCAAGGTGTCAGGAGGCCCGCGCCTCAATGCCCAAGTCGATGGCCTTGCCGGGTTCGCGCGAACTCTGCCGCAGAACGACCTTCTGAAGGAAAGATACAAACTGATCGCGTTGGTCCGCGTTAAGCGCCTCGACCAGGGCCTCGTCCACCTTGGCCGCGACCGGTACTGCGCGGCGCAGCACCTCCTGACCCTCTGGCGTAATGCGAACCGCATACATGCGCGCATCTTGCCGCGTCCTGCGGCGGGTCAACAAGCCCCGCGCGACGAGACGGCGAACGATATCGGCGAGCGTAGAGCGATCAATGCCTGAAATATCGCAAAGTGCTGTCTGGCTGGGATCCTCCAGGCTCTCAACAACCGACAGAACAACGAATTGCCGCGCGGTGATGCCGATTTCCCCGATCGACCTCGCGAAAAGGTCTTCCGCAAGCTGTCCCGCGCGGTGCAGCAGATGCGTAGTGCTCATGGAAATCAGATTGCCAGCAACGTCCATCGGAACCATCCTCATCAGAATAATTGATCGACCGCGCGAACTTCCTCCCGGGACAGTTCTTCATGCGCGCTCCTTTAAAAAATCTAGAGCAGAGATGGATTGCAGGATTGACCTGCCGGACTAGTATTTGACCGGATCGTCAGAACCACGTGAAATGTTAGACGTCTGACGACCGAATAACGTTCCGCCCGTTTTGAGCAACTCGAAAAAAATGTTAAGCGAACCGCTGATATCCAGCGCGGTGCTCCAAGGACTGGACGATTTTCTGAAGCAGCGGGGCATCTCGTACGATGAGATCCTTAGCGCTGCGGGTGTGACATGGCAGCAGGTAGTCAGCACATCTCAGGATGAAATTGAGCTGTCCAGTCTCTCGCGCATCTTGGACTTGGCCGCACTGACTGCGAATGCGCCCTGCTTCGGCTTGGAGTGGTCGCAAGCCTTCGATCCCGCACATCTGGGGGTCGTCGGCTAC
>JBLMYE010000073.1:0-9461 GCA_050258115.1 Deltaproteobacteria bacterium
TGAGTTGATCCGGCGGCTGCGGGAGCGGGGTGCATCGGTACGCACCGTGCTGACCCGTGCGGCCGAAAAGTTCGTGACGCCGCTGTCGGCCGGCGCGCTCTCGAATGACCGCGTCTTCACCGAACTCTTCGACCTCGATGATGAGCGGGAGATCGGCCACATCCGGCTGGCGCGCGAAACGGATGTGATCGTCGTGGCTCCCGCGACGGCGGATCTATTGTCGAAGATGGCAGCCGGGCAGGCGAGCGATCTGGCCACGGCCGTTCTCCTGGCAACCGACAAGCCGGTGCTGGCGGCACCGGCCATGAACCCGCGCATGTGGGATCACCCGGCAACGCGGCGGAATGTGCGGCAGCTTCAAGCCGACGGACTTCGCTTGATCGGGCCGATGGCGGGTGAAATGGCTGAGCGCGGCGAGGCGGGCGTCGGCCGCATGGCAGAGGCGGTTGAGATCGCGGACGCCGTGTTCGGTTTGCTTTCCGGATCGTCGCCGTCACAGAAAGGACCGCTGTCTGACCGGCATGTACTGGTGACGAGCGGCCCGACGCACGAGCCTATCGATCCTGTCCGCTACATCGCGAACCGTTCGTCCGGCAAGCAGGGCCATGCGATCGCGGCGGCTGCCGCGGTACTTGGCGCGCGAGTCACGCTGGTCTCCGGTCCGGTAACGATTCCCGATCCGAAGGGGGTCGATGTCGTGAAGGTGGAGACGGCCGCTCAGATGCTGACGGCGGTGGAGACGGCGCTGCCGGCGGACGTCGCCGTCTTTGCCGCCGCGGTGGCTGACTGGCGGGTGACGTCCGCGGCGGACCAAAAGATCAAAAAGGCAAGGGGGACCGTGGCGCCGGTTCTGTCACTTGCGGAAAATCCTGACATTCTCGGGACGATTGCGGCGCGCGGACCGCGAAGGCCGGCGCTCGTCATCGGGTTTGCGGCGGAAACTGAAAACGTGGTCGCGCATGCGCAGAAAAAGCGCAAGGAAAAGGGCGCGGACTGGGTCGTCGCAAACGACGTCTCTCCAGGCACCGGAACGTTTGGCGGTGATCGGACTACGGTGCATCTTGTGACTGCCGGAGGCACGGCAAGCTGGCCTCCGCAGTCCAAGGACGCGGTGGCGCGGCAATTGATGGAGCAGGCGGCCTCCTGGCTCGCCCGTCAGCAGGTCGACGTCTAGATGGCCAAGTCAGTGAAAACGACCCGGGTGACGGTTCGCGTGAAGGTTCTCCCGCACGGCGAGGGGCTACCCTTGCCCGAGGCCCAGTCCGACGGCGCGGCGGGGCTCGACCTCCTGGCGGCGGTCGATGCGGCGAAGCCTGTCGAGATCCGCCGCGGGAAAAGAGCGCTCATTCCGACCGGTCTGTCGCTCGAACTGCCGCTGGGGATGGAAGCGCAGGTCCGGCCGCGTTCCGGCCTCGCGATGAAGTACGGGGTGACGGTACTGAACAGCCCTGGGACGATCGACAGCGATTACCGGGGTGAAGTGCAGGTTCTGCTCGTGAACCTCGGCGAAGAACCGTTCACGGTCCGGCGCGGTGAGCGGATCGCTCAGCTTGTGGTCAGCGCTCATGCGCAGGTGAGATTAGAGCCCGTGGCGGGGCTATCGCAGACGGGGCGTGGGGCCGGGGGGTTCGGTTCGACCGGCAAGGCGGCCCGCCCGTCCCGCAACGCCAAAAAGAAAGGTTTGCCTGGAAGATCTTCCCCCTAAGCGGAAACCGCTCGAGGCCGATATCCCGGATACATTTCTGTTTCGGACTTTTGCAGAGTTCTGGAACAATAATCTCCCAGGAGGACATTGCGGCGTTCACGCTGGAAGGTTATTCCCACACCTGGATCAACACGACCAACAGAAGGCAGTGCTACGGCCATGACCGAGGTTCCAGAGATCAAGACTCTTGCCGCTACCCGGACGTGGGGCCGCGGCCGCGTCTATGACAGCATCACAGAGACCATCGGACATACGCCGCTCGTGCGGCTCGGAAAGATCGCCAAGCAGGCAGGTGCGCGCGCGGACATCCTTCTCAAGCTCGAGTTCTTCAATCCTCTGTCCAGCGTGAAGGACCGCATCGGCGTCTCGATGATCGACGTGCTGGAATCGCAGGGCAAGATTACCCCCGGCCAGAGCACGCTGGTCGAACCGACATCGGGGAACACAGGCATTGGTCTCGCCTTCGTGGCGGCCGCTCGCGGCTACCGGCTCATTCTCGTGATGCCGGAATCAATGTCCATCGAACGCCGGAAAATCCTTGCCCATCTCGGCGCCGAACTTGAGTTGACGCCGGCGGCCGGTGGAATGCCAGCTGCCATCGCCCGTGCGGCGGAACTGGTCGCGACCACGCCGGGAGCCGTGCAGCCGAGCCAATTCGAAAACCCCGCCAACCCCGCCGTGCATGCCCGCACCACGGCGGAAGAGCTCTGGAACGACACGCAGGGTAATATCGACGTGCTGGTCATTGGCGTCGGGACGGGTGGTACGCTGACCGGCTGCGGGCGCGTTCTGAAAGCGAGGAAACCCGGTCTAAAGGTCGTTGCGGTGGAACCCGCAGGCAGCCCCGTTCTGTCAGGTGGCAACCGTGGCCCGCACAAGATTCAGGGAATCGGCGCCGGTTTCGTGCCGGGAGTTCTGGATACGTCGCTGATCGATGAAATCGTGACGGTGTCGAACGAACAAGCGTTTGAGGTTTCGCGTCTCGTTGCCAAGACGGAGGGTATTCCGGGCGGTATCTCGACGGGCGCCAACGTTGCGGCGGCCATTTCCGTTGCCACGCGCGAGAACATGACCGGCAAGACCGTGGTGACCTTCGCGCCGTCCTGCGCTGAACGTTACTATACGAGCGAGTTGTTCCTCGACCCGACCGCGAAGACCTGACACCGGCTTTCGGTTGCGATGAAAAAAGGGCGCCGGTCATCCGGCGCCCTTTCTTTTTTCTGGCACTGGCGGAGCCGCTTAGTGCGATTTGTATTCCGACTCTCCCTTCGACAGGGCGAACTCCTCCTCCGGCGAGAGGATGAGTTTATGGCGTCCGAAGATCGCGAAGTAGAGGATACCGACCGCGAACCATGCGGCGACGAACAGGATGCCTTGCACGTAAAGCGGGTCCTGCAGCTGCATATAAATCGTGATCAGTGCGATGATCACGGTGAGCGCCGCGCCGGGGATGCCGAGAGGGCTGCGGTAGGGCCGGTGCATTCCAGCAAAATTGCGGCGAAGCTGAATGTAGGTCAGCCCCTGCATCACGTAGGAGAACATGGCACCGAAGACCGCCATGTTCAGAAGAGTTCCGCCGATCACCTTTGCACCCTGGTCGGCCCCTACCGCAAACCAGACCGCCAGCATCACACCCAAACCGATGAGCGCACCGGCGATCAGTGCAACGTGAGGCGTTTTGCGTGTTCCGTGCGTGAGCGACAGGAAGCGGGGGAAGTAGCCGGCCCGCGAGAGCGAGTAAATCTGCCGGCCGTATGCGTAGATGATCGTATGGAAGCTCGCTACGAGGCCGGTTACGGCGATGAGAGCAAGGACGTTGGCCAATTCCGAACCGAACAAGGCACGGAAACCGTCGAGCAGAGGTTCGCCCGAAGCGCCGAGCTTATGTGAGCCGACACCTTCGACGGACGGATTGAGGAAAACGACCAGGGCGGCCGACAAGATCAGCGTGAAAATACCGAGGATAATTCCCTTGGGCATGTCACGCTTGGGGTCGACCGATTCTTCTGCGGCAAGCGGAAGCTGTTCGATGGCTAGGAAGAGCCAGACAGCGAAAGGGAGAGCCGCGAGAACGCCATACCATCCCAGTGGCATCAGTTGACCGTTGCCCTCGGGAAGTTCTGTGCCGTCGGGGGCGATGTTCAAGGCCCAGCGGTTGAAATCGATATGGCCGATCGAGCTCGCGTAGAATACGGCGAGGCAGGCCAGGGCCAGGAGCGTGATGATTAGTGAGAATCGGAAGGAGAGTTCCACGCCGACGTAATTCAAGGCGACGAACAGAACATAACCGCCGATCCAGAAGAGTGGTTGCATCTCCGCAGGCGCGCCAAGAATCGCGGCCATATAACTGCCGATGAAGAAGACGATGACTGCGGGCGTGATGACATACTCGACGTTCTCGGCCAAGCCGGTGAGAAATCCGCCCCAGGGTCCGAACGCTGTGCGCGCGAAGGAATAGGCGCCGCCCGTGTGCGGCATTGCCGGGCTCATCTCGGCCAGTGAGAACGTCAGCCCGAGATACATGATGGCAATGATGGCCGTGGCGAGCGCCATGCCGCCCCATCCACCTTGAGCGAGACCGAGGTTCCACCCCGAGAAGTGGCCGGAGATCACGGCGCCGACGCCGAGAGCCCATAGTGACCAGACACCCGCGTGCCGCCTGAGACCGCGCGCCGCGAAATAGGCATCGTCCACACGCTCGTAAGTTACGCCTTGGGACGGTTTTTCTAATGACACGTCCGGATTGGATTGTTGCATGTCTTTCCCCGTTAATGTGCGGTCCGGGTTCCCCCGGAAGAACACAGGTCGTCCTGCATGGACCATTCGGCTCGACGGCCACGGGGAAGATTCAGCGGTCTTGCGAAGTGAGATCCTTTCGTGTCTCTTTCCGTCCAACAACGACGCGTAAGGGCTGTCGAAAGGCTCACCCGAACGACGCGGCGCAGGCCATCTTCCCCACAGTGAACGTAGCCGTGTTCGACAGGTCCGTCACTCGGGGTTGCAGCGCGGACTCGTTTCGCAGATGCGAAAAATCTGAGTGTCGCCCATCAGCCACAGGTCGGAGTCATGCTCAGTCCCGAGGAGATCCAGCGTTACAAGCGCCATCTGGTCCTGAAGGAACTGGGCGGCCAAGGGCAGCAGCGGCTGAAGGCGGCCCGCGTGCTTGTCATCGGGGCCGGGGGACTAGGTTCACCCTTGGTGCTCTATCTCGCGGCCGCCGGCGTCGGGACGATCGGGATCGTCGACGACGACCAGGTCTCTCTCGACAATCTCCAGCGGCAGGTGGTGCATGATACGCCTCACGTCGGAACTCTGAAGGTCGAGAGCGCGCGCGAAACGATAGCGCGGTTAAATCCTCATGTTCGCGTCGAGACACACGCCGTTCGTCTGACGGCGGACAATGCGCTCGGCCTCATTGGCAGCTATGACCTCGTGGCGGACGGCTCCGACAACTTCGCGACACGCTATCTGGTTTCAGATGCCTGTTTTCTTGCGCGTCGGACGCTGGTGTTCGCTGCCGTGGGGCCCTTCGACGGATACCTCACGGTTCTGAAACCCCACGAAGCGAAACCGGAAGGCACGCCGTATCCGACCTACCGGTGCATTTTTCCTGAACCGCCACCGCCGGGAACAGTCGCCAACTGTGCCGAAGTGGGGGTTCTCGGTGCGGTGGTCGGCGTGATGGGGACGTTGCAGGCCGTGGAAATCCTCAAGGAGATAACAGGGACGGGCGAAACGCTCGCCGGGCATCTTTTGATCTACGATGCCAAGGACACGCGCTTCGAGAAGATCGCGGTGGAATGGGACCCCGAAAACGCGCTCTCGGGCCGCAAGCCGACGATCGTTGACCTGTCAAATCACGCAGCCGGTGACTGCACGGTTTGTGCGCCGTCCTGATCAGTCGCGTTCCTGCTCCATGGCTGCCATCAGGCGGCGCATGTCGAGAATGCAGATCGTGCGATTGCCTTCGAGCGCGATGATCCTGTCGACCTTCAGGCGCGAAATCTGACGGCTGACCGTTTCGATGGTCAGCCCCAGGAAATCCGCGATTTCGGCCCGTGAAAGGGGAAGATTGAAGCGCGGGCGATCGGGATCGTCACCGCCTTTGCAGCCGATCGTTTCCATTCTACGGGCGACCATGAGCAGGAAACTCGCCACCTTCTCGCCGGCGCTCTTACGTCCGAGGAGCAGCATCCACTCCCGCGCGCTGTCGAGTTCGTCGAGTGTGTTTTGGAACAGGCGGTGCTCGAAGCCCTCGATTTCCTTTACGAGCCGCTCGAATTTACCCTTGTCGTAAGTGCAAAGGTGGACGTCGGTCACCGTCTCGGCGTGATACGGGCTCTGCGAACGAAACGGCCGGCCGAGAAAATCAGAGGCGAATTGAAGGCCGACGATCTGCTGACGGCCATCGGCCAAAGTCTTGGTCAATTTAACGACGCCCGATACGATATTTGCGAAGTAATGCATCTCCGCGTTGTCGTGAAGAATGACCTGTCCCGGAGGAAGCAACTTGTGATGAGCGATGGCGTTCAGGCGCTCGATCTCGTTGCGTTCGAGTGCGCCGCAAACCGCACGGTGGCGAACCGCACAGCTTTCACAGCGAAGCAGATGCTCTCCCATGAAACCCTCGACCTCTAGCGCGACCGAAACGGCGGGGCGATGCGCGACGACGGCCGCCGCTTGAAATGAAGCCGGTGCGGCCGTCTCTTCCCCTTGAACGCGCCGGGCCTGCGATCCGGCAGCACCCGTTGTCTACTCCCATTGACAATGTATCCGATGGCGGTGGGCCGGAAAAGAAGTTTGCTTCAAATCAAAGTGAACCTTCGACTGACCAGGGTCAGACTTTCAGAATGCGTTGTACGACCTCTGCGAAACCCAGGCCACCGGGCTCCGCGGTGATCCACCTAGGGGAAGAGCGAAGGGACTTCGCGAATGGCAGGAGATTGGAAACGCCGATGGAAAGCGGGAAGTGGGCAAACATGGGCTCGTCGTTCGGGGAATCACCGACGTATACGGCACGTTGAACAGCGTCGCTGCCTGCCGCAAAGCGTTCGCGAAGCAATCGAAGCGACATTTCCAGTTTGCTGAAATCACCGATCCACGCATTGATGTGGATGGATGAGACTTTTGCGGTCGCTCCGCCAGCGTCGAACATCCGCACGATATCGGCAATTGTCGTTTCGTTCAGACGGGGAACGTCTTCGCAGAAGTCGACGGCGATGTCGCTGATCCGATAGGGCTGATCCGCCGACAAGCGGATTTCAGGATAGCGCGCCGCGATGCCGGCAAAGATCTGGTCTAGCCGATGGCGGTCGCGTGCACGCTCAGCGTCCGTGCGCTGGAATGCCCGCAGCATGGTTCTCGAAGCGTGATCGTAGCAGAAATAGAAGGCACCGTTCTCGCCAACGACGGCCGAAACAGGGAAAAAGCGGGCGATAAGATCGCACCATCCCGCGGGCCGCCCCGTGACCACGATGACCGTCTTGCCTGCTTCCTGCAAGGCTTCGAGCGCCGCGTAGCTGGCCGCCGGCAATCGCCCGTCGAGGGTGAGGGTATCGTCGAGATCCGTCAGCACGAAATCGGTGTTGGCGAAGATCTCCCGTGCGGCGGACGACAGCGGCTGCATGGGCCACGGGACCTTGATGAAATGGCGGGTTCAGTGACGGACGAGGCGGCCGACCTCGGCCACGTAGTCTGCCAGCGAGTAGATGGATGCGGCGATCGCGGCAAGCAAAAGAACGGTGGGTGCGTAGCCATCCATGCGGATCGCCGGCCCGAACAGCCCCAGGGCAATGGCCACGATGCCGATCTGGGCCGTCGCGTGGATCGCAGTCTTGACTTTGCCGGATGCGAGAACCTGCAGCTCATGGCCGGACTGACGTGCAAATGCGCGCAGGTACGGAACCATCAGGTCTCGAGCGTAGATGATGAAGAGCATCCAGGCCGCCATCCAGCCCATCGCCAGGAAGGCGAGAAAGACCGACAGGTGATAGACGCTGTCACAGACCGGATCGGCAAGACGGCCGAGTTCGGATTCCTGATCGAAGCGGCGCGCGACCTCTCCGTCCATGTAGTCGGTCGCTTCGGCGAACAGCATCAGCGCAAGGGCGGTCCACAGAGCCCAGGGTGTTTCGGCCAGGATGAGCGCCAGCACCACGGGCCCAAGCAGACCTCGCAGAAGGCTCAGGAGATTGGGTATGGTGGCGAAGGCGCTGGTGGTGCGACTGTGCCCCACGCCCGGCCCGCTCGACATTGTCATGCGTTCCTGTCCGGCCACGGCCCTTCAGGGAGTCCAAAGGCCCGTGCTCGAGACTTTCTGCCATAGCTTTCGCGTGCGTGCACGCTGCTTCGTGGCGCGCCAGGCCGTGGAGGATAGGTCAAGTTTGATCAATAGGATAGCCAAGGTCCGACGAAGGGCGGTCAGTCTCGACGGAGGCCGCGGTAGACGGCGAGGCCGTAGTCGACCAGGGACCAGGCTGTAACCAGAGTGGCGATCAAGAGCGCCGACCACAAGAGCCAACTCACGTTCGCCGGGAGCGTGGTCCCCCACCAGGCGTAGACCGCCACGACCAGGATTTGAGCGATCCCCTGTGCCACGGCCTTCCACTTCCCGCTCTGCCGGGCCGCCAGCGTTCCGATTTTCTGTTCGGCTACCACGCGTAGGTAGGAAACGCTGACGTCGCGCCACAGCATGATGAGGAACATCCACACGGGCATCCAGCGATTGGCGGCGAAGGCGGTAAACACGGAGACGCGGTAGAGGCTGTCAGCCATGGGATCTAGGATTTTGCCCACGGCCGAGACCTGCCCGTAGCGGCGGGCGACCCAGCCGTCGATTCCATCCGAGATTTCGGCAATCGCCATTAGCACGAGGGCTGCCCAGAGCCCCGTGGTCGAACCGCTGACCAGCAGAAGGATGATCGGGATGGCGGCGATGACGCGATACCATGTGATCGCATTCGGCAGCGTCCATAGTCCGAGGGGTTTCAATGGTGTTCCTGTCGCCTGGACCGATTTCAATTCGGAGAGGGAGACTAACCCAGGGCTGATCCCTGGCGGAACCCCCTGCGGCGTGCCGACCCGTGGAGGAGCCGCAAAAAGGGGCGCCCTGCGGGGGCGCCCCTTTTCTAGCGGTCAACCGCTGACGGCGGTTACTTTATTCCGCGCTGGATCTTGGCGGCTTCCACGGTGTTCTGCAGCAGACACGCGATCGTCATGGGACCGACGCCGCCGGGGACCGGCGTGATGGCACCGGCTACGCGGGCACAATCCTCGTAGTCGCAGTCGCCGACGAGCTTGGTTTTGCCGTTCGCGGACGGCACGCGGTTGATGCCGACATCGATCACGATGGCGCCGGGCTTCACCCAGTCGCCCTTCACCATTTCGGGAATGCCGACTGCCGCAATGAGAAGATCGGCACCTTTCACGACGCTTTCGATGTTGCGGGTGCGCGAGTGCGCGACCGTCACAGTGCAGTTTTCGCGAAGGAGCAGCGCGGCGACGGGCTTGCCCACGATGTTTGAGCGGCCGATGACGACGGCATTGAGCCCCGACAGGTTCGGCTGCACGGTCTTGGCCAGAATAACGGAGCCGGTTGGCGTGCAGGGAACGAGGGTGCGCTCGCCGATCCACAAGCGGCCGACGTTGACGGGATGGAACCCGTCGACGTCCTTGTTCGGGTCGATGGTGTTCAGCACGCGCTCGGCGTTGACATGCTTGGGCAGCGGAAGCTGAACCAGGATGCCGTTCACGGCGG
>JBLMYE010000074.1:0-6820 GCA_050258115.1 Deltaproteobacteria bacterium
AGGCGATCCGCTCGCCAATTACAATCTGGGGATTCTCTTCCTGAAGGGCGACGGCAAACCGGAAAATCCCTACCGGGCCGCCAAGCACATCCAGTTCGCCGCCGAGAAAAACATCGCTCAGGCTCAATATGATCTGGCTGCACTCTACCAGAAGGGCGTCGGCGTGGAGGCGAACGCCTACGAAGCCGCGAGCTGGATGTCGAAGGCAGCCGCTCAAGGTCTGCTTGCCGCGCAATACGAGTACGCCGTGATGCTGCTTCGCGGCTTCGGATTGAAGGAAGACGAAAAGAAAGCGATCCCGCTTCTCCAGACGGCGGCAGAAAAGGGTATCGCCGGGGCTCAGAACCGGCTTGCCTGGATTCATCAGGAGGGTGTCGGCGGCGTCCCCAAAAACCCGGCCGAGGCCGCCAAATGGCGGTTGATTGCCAAGGCGGGCGGCATTACCGACGACCGGTTGGACCTTCTTGTCGACGCACTGTCGGACAGCGAAAAGAAGGCCGCTCAAAAGGCCGCGCAGGAATGGCGCGACAAAAGCTTCACACTCCGCTAGAGCGTGATCCCCTGCTTGCGGATGCCTTGCATCCGCGTGGTTCCAATCACATGCCCCAGTCCCATGCCAGCATCCGCCCTCATCAATGTCATGACGCAGGCTGCCCGCAAGGCGGCGCGCTCACTCGTTCGCGACTTCGGCGAGGTCGAACAGCTGCAGGTTTCCCTCAAGGGACCTGCGAACTTCGTTTCCGTCGCCGATCACCGGGCCGAGGAAATCCTGTTCAGGGAGCTGAACAGGGCACGCCCGCAGTACGGCTTCCTCATGGAGGAAGGGGGAGAGGTCGAAGGAGCCGATAAGACACATCGCTGGATCATCGATCCGCTCGACGGCACCACGAACTTCCTGCACGGCATTCCCATGTTCGCGATATCGATCGGCCTTGAGCGCGAGGGCCAACTCGTCGCCGGTCTGGTCTATAACCCCATCGCCGACGAACTCTTCACCGCCGAGAAGGGCAAGGGCGCATTCCTCAACGAGAAGCGCCGCCTTCGCGTCGCCGCCCGCCGCACCGTGGGCGACGCGGTCGTCGCGACCGGCATTCCCCACCGCGGGCGTCCGGGTCACCCGGGCTTCATCAAGGAAATGTCGACGGCCATGCGCGAAGTCGCCGGCATCCGCCGCACCGGATCCGCGGCCCTCGATCTCGCCTGGACGGCGGCCGGGCGGTTCGACTGCTATTGGGAACGCAATTTGAAACCCTGGGACATGGCCGCCGGCATCGTCATCGTCCGCGAAGCGGGCGGGATCACGACGGATCTACAGGGCTCAGACAAGATGCTTGAAAAGGGCGACATCATCGCCGGCAACGGATACATGGTCAAAGCCATGCGGGCCTTGGTGGCCGGCTGATCGCATGCCACTCAAGGGTAGAGCCGCGTTTTCGTCCAGTGCTCATCAGGCTTCGATCTGCGGAAGACAACGCGATCGTGCAGCCGGAACGGCCTGTCCGACCAGAACTCGATTTCGAGGGGCATCAGTCGAAACCCAGACCAGTGCGGCGGGCGCGGAATGGAACTGATCCCGAACCGCGCCGTCTCGATCGCGACCGCCTTCTCCAACGCAAGCCGGCTTTCCAGCGGCCGCGATTGCTTCGATGCCCAGGCCCCGATCCGGCTCGTGCGGTGCCGCGAGGCATAATATTCATCCGCTTCCTCCGCCGAGACAGGAGAGACGAGCCCCCTCGCGCGAACCTGCCGCCGCAGGCTCTTCCAGTGGAACACGATGGCAGCCTTCGGATTGGCGCGCAGTTCCTCACCCTTGGCGCTCTCCAGGTTCGTGTAGAACACGAAACCCCGTTGCGGCACTGCCGGCCCGTCTAGGCCCTTCAGCAAGACCATGCGCACATTCGGCAGCCCGGCCGCATCGGCGGTTGCAAGAGCCATCGCGTTCGGGTCGTTGATTTCCTTTTCGCGCGCCTCCCCGAACCAGCTTTCAAAAAGCAGAAAAGGCTCCACGGCATCGGCGAAATCACCGGAATGCGGTTCGATGGTCTGTTGGCTCATGTCTTCGGCTTCCCTGCGGCGAACATACCTTCGGCAACGTGTGCACCTTCGAATTCACATTTCCTTAACGCCAGCAACGAGCCATTCCGATCGATACACGCGTTGAGGCTTTTTTATCCATGATCGGTCACGATGAGGGAAAGGCCAATGAAGGCCGATGTCTGCGTCCCCTGTCGAGTATGAGACCGATTATGCGTGAGAGTACCCCAATTCTGCCGGTCGCAGTTGGCGGTTTGACCGCCTTTGCGATTGTTGCCGCGATATTCATGTCGTCGGCAACGGTTCGAGCCGGCGAAGAAGCCCGATCGAATGCGCGGCCCCCCGCGACGTGCACTTGCCCCGGGACATCGAGCCGGCCGCAGCGCCCGAAGTTCGCCGAACTGAAGTCTGGCCCCGATGGGGAACCCGCCCTCGACGCCAGCGACCGCATGGCGGCACTGTCCAGCATACACCAAGCCCTCTCGGCCACCGCGGACGGCGCCTCTTACGTCTGGCACAGGAGTAATGGGCGCGTTTCGGGTCTCGTCCGCCCGACTTCGTCGTTCAAGAACGTTGAAGGTTCGATCTGCCGTCACCTCGTCGTGATGCTGACGACCGGCCAAAAAACCCGCAAGACCGAAGGCATCGCGTGCCGCGGAGCCGGCGGGGTTTGGAGCCTGGAAGGCTGAGCCCTTCCCCACGCCGGGCGGCGGGGCGATCGGCCGCGCCCTCAGCGGCCCGGAACCAGACTGTCGCCGATGGCGGTTATGAGTTGCAGATCAGAGCTTTAGCGGGAATTTTCGTTGGCCGGCAACGTCGCTGGACCGGGCCACGCGGGATGCCCAGCTCTGACTGGACCGCACAGGGCTTTTGTGTAGGATGCCGCCACATTCACACGCAAAGATACGAAGGAATTGGGGAGCTCATGGCTGAACCGGGAGCAGGTGACGGCATGCCGGCAGGCAAACTTATGGCCGGCAAGCGCGGCCTCGTCATGGGCATCGCGAATAATCGTTCAATTGCATGGGGCATTGCGCGCGCCGTCGCATCGCAGGGTGCAGAACTGGCCGTCACCTACCAGGGCGACGCGCTGAAGAAACGAGTCGAGCCTCTCGCGGCCGAACTCGGCGCAAACCTTGTGTTGCCATGCGATGTTTCCGACCGGACATCGATCGACGCTCTGTTCGCGGAAATCGAACGCCAGTGGGGCCGGCTCGACTTCCTCGTCCATGCCATCGCCTTTTCCGACAAGAACGAACTTGACGGCCGCTACGTCGATACGTCGGAGGCGAACTTCACGCAGACCATGCTCATCTCCTGCTACTCGCTGACGGCTCTGGCCCAGCGCGCGGAGAAACTGATGACCAACGGCGGCTCGATCGTCACGCTGACCTATTACGGCGCCGAAAAGGTCATGCCGCATTACAACGTCATGGGTGTTGCCAAGGCCGCGCTCGAGGCGAGCGTGCGCTACCTGGCCTCCGATCTTGGCCGCACGGGCGTTCGCGTCAACGCCATCTCGGCGGGCCCCATCAAGACGCTCGCGGCTTCCGGGATCTCCGACTTTCGCTACATCCTGAAGTGGAACGAGTATAATTCGCCGCTCCGGCGCACGGTCACCATCGAAGACGTGGGCGGCGCCGGCCTCTACCTGCTGTCCGACCTTTCGCGGGGCGTCACGGGCGAGGTGCACCACGTCGACAGCGGCTACCATGTCCAGGGCATGAAGAACGAAGACGCACCCGACATTTCCGTCGTCAAGAACGATCCCTGACAACATGCTCGGCGGATCGCGTCTTGCGGGCAGAACCCCTTTCGAGGTCCAACTTCGCGAGTGATCCGGCAGTACGATGCGGCCCGGCCTGAAACTCTATTTCGTTCGCCACGGCGAAACCGACTGGAACGCTGAACGCCGCTATCAGGGCCAGACCGATATCCCGCTCAATGCGCGCGGCCGTGCCCAATCTCGCCGCAACGGTGAGGCCCTGCGAACATTCCTCCCGGACATCGCTCACGCCGATTTCGTCGCAAGTCCCCTCGGCCGCACACGCGAGACGATGGAAATTCTCCGTCGATCCCTCGGGCTCGACCCCGCTGGTTATCGAGTGGACCGCCGTCTGATCGAACTCTCATACGGGTCGTGGGAAGGCCAGCTCCAGGCGCACTTGCCCCATACCGATCCGGCGGGCCTCGCGGAACGCAAGATCGATCCATTCCGATGGCGCCCGGTGGGCGGCGAAAGCTATGAAGACCTGCTGCGGCGGACGATCGAGTGGGCCGAAACGCTGCGGCTCGACACGGTGGTCGCTTCGCACGGCGGTGTCTCCCGCTGCCTCAGGGCCTACGTCCTCGGCCTCAACGCCGAAGCCATTCCGTCATTGGAAAGCCCACAGGACCGGGTGCTTCTGATCGATGACGGCCGGATGTCCTGGGTGTGAGCCGGTGAACCGCCCGCCGCCGCGCTTCGTTTATCTGTAAAGTCACCGTCGCAACCATTTGGCGAACTGGAGAGGCCGAACATGCAATACGTCATCGCCTACGTTGCCACGGGCCTCTACATGGCCCTCGTCGACAGCGTCTGGCTGACGTCGATGATTAACGTCTATCGCCAGAACATCGGCGAGCTGCTTTTACCTGACAGCATCCGCATCATCCCGGCCATCATCTTCTACTTACTCTACATTTTCGGAATTGTCTGGTTTGCCGTGACGCCTGCACTTGCCAACGGCGGCAGCCTTCAGACGGCCGCCGTGAACGGCGCGCTTCTCGGCCTCATTTGCTACGGCACCTACGATCTGACCAACCACGCCACGCTCAAGGTCTGGCCGGCATTCATCACGGTGATGGACATGACGTGGGGAACGCTGCTGACCGCAACGGCCGCCGTCGTGGGCACGCTCGCGGCGCGCTGGTATGGCGGCGCGGCGGGTTGAAAATCACCCGGCGGCGCGCAGGCGATAATGCTTCACGCCCCATTCGCTCCCACCGGCATGACCGAAGAGGCCCTCGGTCGCAAGATAGAAGAGACGCCAGCGCCGCTTCCATAAAGCGGCGTTGTCCCCGTACACCTCGCGCAGGATGACATCGATCTGAGCTTCGTTACGGTCGAAATTCTCGATCCAATGCGCCGCCGTACGCGCGTAGTGCGCACCGCTCCAGCGCCATTCTTCCTCAACCTCGACCAGCCGCGAGAACTGCCGGATGAGGCCATCGCTCGGCATGATGCCGCCCGTGAAGAAGTGCTGACCGATCCAGTCCGTGGGGTCGGTATGGTCGAACCGGTAAGGCGTCGCGCAGTGCGAGAAAACGTGGATGAAGAGCCGCCCGCCGGGATTGAGCGCCTTGCGAACGGTCGCAAGTAGTGCGTCCCAGTTCGACATATGCTCGAACATCTCCACCGAAACGACGCGATCGAATCCGCCGTCTGGAACAAACGCGTTCATGTCGCAGGTGATGACGCGAACATTCGTCAACCCGCGTGCCCGTGCCGTTTCCTCGATGTAGCGGCGCTGGCTGGCGGAATTGGAGACGGCCGTGATGCTGGAATTGGGATAGCGGGCCGCCATGAACAGCGTAAGCGAACCCCAACCGCAACCCAGTTCCAGAACCCGCTGACCATCCGCAAGCGCGGCCCGTTCGCAGGTGATCCTGAGGGCGGCTTCTTCCGCTTCGCCGAGCGTTTCCCTGCCGGTCTCGTAATAACAGCAGGAATACTTGCGGTGCGGCCCGAGCGTGAGGCCGAAGAAGGCTTCGGGCAACTCGTAGTGCTGCTCGTTGGCCGCGTCCGTATGGAGAGCGATGGCCCGCCGGCGCATGTCATCGGCGAAGGCGCGGTCGATGGCAGGATCGGGTTCGCGTGCGCGCTCCCGCGTCGCAATCAGCGACTGAACGCCAAAGCGCAACAACCGGTCCGGTAGCGTCACGCTCTCCACGGCCCGGATCGCTCCGGTGATCACCGATTGTGGCATGACTGTCATTGAGCATCTCCCACACGGCGACCGTCGCCCGGAATGATTGCAGAAAGCTTCGGAAAGAAAACCGGCACGCGGGCCTGATACGCAGCGAAGGCCTCGGGCCGAGACCGCGCCATATGAGCTTCAAGCGGCGGGACGCCGGACACATGCACGAGCAGATAGTACATCAGCGCCGGCGCCGCGAAGGCTAGCAGTCCCAGAGAATAGCCCAGAGGATCGAACGCGATGACCGGCCAGGCGCACCAGGAGACGAACTCGAAGAAATAGTTGGGATGGCGCGACAGGCTCCACAGGCCCACATCGCAGATCCGGCCCCTGTTGACCGGATCTGCCTTGAACTTGGCCAGTTGATAATCCGATACCCCCGCCCCCACGACGCCCAACAGCAGGAGGGCAGCGCCTGCAAGATCGAAGAGGTCGAGAGGACCAGGGCGGTTGGCTGCTAGTACAATCGCTGCGACAAGTGGCACGGCCGCCACCGCTTGCGCCTGCAGGAAAAGGAATAGCCGCTTTGGATGAGACTCGCCCCACTCTCGCCTCAGGTCGGCATAGCGGGCATCTTCCCCCTTGCCCCTCGTTCGAAAAAACAGGTACGAGCCGAGCCGCAACGACCAGAGGCCGGCCAGTGCCGCAACGAGCGACTGTCTCGGCCCCATGTGCAACCCTGCTGCCACCAGGATCGCGATGACCGCGGCAAGGCCCACCCCGAACGTCCATACCGTGTCCGCCCACCCCCCGTTGCCAGAGCGCAACCCGATGCCAAACCCTCCTGCCATGACCAGCGACAGGACGGCGAGGCTGACGATGAGGGC
>JBLMYE010000075.1:0-3305 GCA_050258115.1 Deltaproteobacteria bacterium
GTGCGGGCCGGAAAGCTCGGCAAGAAAACCGGCGAAGGTTTCTACAAGTGGATCGACGGCAAGCCCCAGAAAGGCAAGCACGACTGGACAAAAGCCGAGCTTGAGAAGCTCGGCCGCGAACTCGTCGACCCCATCATCACCGAGGCGCAGAAGAGCCTCGATGAAGGCGTCGTCGCCTCCGCCGATCTGGTCGATGCGGGCATGATCTTCGGCACGGGCTTTGCGCCCTTCCGCGGCGGACCGCTCTATTTCAAGGCGGGCGAAGATATGCTCTCCGCCAAGGCCGCCGCCTGACCCCGTACGCCTCATTCATTGGAGATGATCATGACTGGAGTACTGAGGCGCACGGCGGTGATCGGTGGAACACGAATCCCATTCTGCCGTTCGAACACCCTTTACGCGGATCTCTCCAACCAGGACATGATGACGGCGTCTCTAGATGGCCTCGTCGACCGGTTCAACCTCAAGGGAGAGCACATCGATGAAGTCGTGGGCGGCGCGGTCGTCACCCACTCGCGGGACTTCAATCTGACCCGCGAAAGCGTTCTGGGTACGAAGCTCGCACCGTCCACTCCGGGCGTCACCATGCAGCAGGCCTGCGGCACGAGCCTCCAGGCGGCACTGGGAACCGCGGCCAAGATCGCGACTGGCGAAATCGAGTGCGGCATCGCATGCGGCTCCGACACGACGTCCGATGCGCCGATCGTGTTCTCGAAAAAGTTTTCCAAGCGCCTCATCGAACTCAACACCAAGAAATCGATGATGGACAAGATCCGTGTCTTCCAGGGGTTATCGCCCGCCGAACTCGCGCCGCAGCCGCCCGCCGTCAAGGAGCCGCGCACGGGGCTTGGCATGGGCGAGCACTGCGAACTGATGGCCCAGGAATGGGGCATCACGCGCCAGGACCAGGATCAACTGGCCTACGAAAGCCACACCAAGGCGGCGGCTGCCTTCGACGAGGGGTGGTTAGACGATCTGATGGTGCCCTGTGCCGGTGTCTACCGCGACAACAATCTTCGGGCCGACGTAACGCTGGAGAAGCTCGCGACTCTGAAACCTGCGTTCGACAAGTCGGACAAGGGAACACTCACCGCCGGCAATTCCACCCCGCTCACGGACGGGGCGGCTGCCGTGCTGCTGGCAAGCGAGGCGTGGGCTCGCGAGCGTGGCCTTCCGATTGCCGCCTACATCACCTACGGCCAGCACTGGGGCAACGACTTCGCTCACGGCGATGGGCTGTTGATGGCGCCCACCGTGGCGGTCTCCCGGATGCTCGATCGCGCCGGCCTGACGTTGCAGGACTTCGATTTCTACGAGATCCACGAAGCCTTCGCCGCTCAGGTGCTGTGCACCCTGAGGGCCTGGGAGGACCCCGCCTATTGCGCCAGGCACATGGGCAAGAACGCGCCCCTCGGGCCGATCGACCGCGCAAAGCTGAACGTCAAAGGCTCGTCCATCGCCGTCGGACATCCGTTTGCTGCGACGGGCGCTCGCATCGTTGCCAACATGGCCAAATTGCTGGCCGTTCACGGCGGCCGCGGCCTCATTTCCGTGTGCACTGCGGGCGGCATGGGCGTCGCAGCCATCATGGAAAGTGCGAAAGCCGCTTGACGCTGCGCTGACCCGGCTGGCAGCTACCGGTTCGGACAGGTTCACGGGGACGCGAATGGCAGCGGACAAGAACGCGAAGCAACTGGCGGCGGCGAAGAGCCTCGTCGGAGCTCTCGCGGAGAAGCTCGATCTAGACATGTGGGTGACGTTCTGGGACGGGTCCAGCGTCGAACTCGGCAAGGCCGTGTCGAGCCGGCGCGAAATTCGCATTGCCGACCCGGGTGTCATCGCTTCGATGCTGCGCCGCCCCTCCCTCGACACGCTGATCCAACTCTACATCGCCAAACGTGTCGATTTCGACGGTGGCACGCTCGTCGATTTCGGCGAGCAGTTCAGCAAGCCCAAAGGCGGCGTGAAATTCAAGAATTTGCCGAAGCTCGCTCTGGTCAAGGGATTGACACCGTTTCTGTTCGCACCCGGCGACGCCCCGCGCAAGGTCGGTGGCTTCGAAGGTGAGATCACCGGTAAGAACCGCAAGATCGCAGACAACAAGGCCTTCATTCAGTTCCACTACGATCTGTCGAACGATTTCTACGCGCTGTTTCTCGATCCGGAGATGGTCTACTCCTGCGCCTACTATACGGATTGGAAGAACGGCGTCGAACAGGCGCAGCGCGACAAGCTCGAGATGATCTGTCGGAAGCTGCGTCTGAAACCCGGCGACACGTTGCTCGACATCGGTTGCGGCTGGGGCGGCCTCGTCTGCCACGCCGCTCAGAACTATGGCGTCAAGGCTCACGGCATCACGCTATCGGAGGAGCAACTCGCGTTCGCGCGCGAAAAGGTCCAGCGTCTGGGGCTCGAACATCTTGTGACGCTCGAACTCAAGGACTACATGCTGGCCGAAGGCCGATACGACAAGATCGCTTCCATCGGCATGTACGAACACATCGGGCTGAAGAACATTCCGGCCTATATGTCCAAGGTTCGCTCTCTTCTCAACAACGACGGTGTATTTCTCAATCACGCCATTTCGCGCCGCGCGCACCGTCCCAGTTCGTCGCTTATTCCGCAGCGCATGCGACCGGAAAAGAAAGCGATCGCGAAATACATTTTCCCCGGCGGTGAATTGGACGACATCGGCCACTCGATTTCGGCCATGGAAATCGCCGGTTTCGAAGTGCACGACGTCGAGGGTTGGCGCGAACATTACGCGCGGACGTGCAAGCTCTGGTGCGAGCGCCTCACCGCAAACCGCGAACAGGCGATCAAGCTCGTCGGTGAAGAGAAATACCGGATCTGGATCGCTTATCTGGCCGGTGTCTCGCTAGCGTTCTCACGCGGGACCCTGCGCCTCTTCCAGACCGTCGCCACCAAGAGCGCGAAGGGTAAGTCACCGCTGCCGCCCACACGGGCGGACCTCTACCGCTAGAAATCCATCGCCAACACGTCGACTTCGTCACGGGCGTGAAGGGCCGGCGCATCGGCGGCACGGACGATCAGGGCGTTGGATGCAGCCAGAGGGCTCATCAGCGAACTGTCCTGCGACGGTTGCGGCGTTACGATCAGCGCACCGCTTTTGTCTTTCGCGGTGACGGCCCGCATGTAGTGCTGCCGGGGTCCGTTCTTCTCCAGTGCGACGGTCAGGCGGGCCCTCACCGGAGCGGAAGCCGAGGCTTCGCGCCCAAGCAGCCTGTCGATCAACGGCACCAAGAACACGCGCCCGCAGATCAGGGCCGCGACTGGGTTTCCCG
>JBLMYE010000076.1:0-4212 GCA_050258115.1 Deltaproteobacteria bacterium
CGCCGTGACCTACCACGATGCCTGTTCTGGTCTTCGCGACCTAGGCATCAAGTCCGCCCCGCGCCGCCTGCTCGAACGTGTGCCCGGTCTGGAATTGGTCGAGATGCGTGAACCGGAGACCTGCTGCGGTTTCGGCGGCCTATTCTCGGAAAAATACCCCGGCATCTCGAACGCGATCGTCACGCGCAAGATCGAGGACGCGGAGCAAACGAAGGCGCCTCTTGTGCTCGCCGGCGACCTCGGCTGTCTCATGAACATGTCAGGGAAAGTGACGCGAGAAGGAAAACCCTTATGGTGCCGGCACATCGCGGAAATCCTTGCCGGTGAGCTGGCCGATCCGCCCATCGGCCATGGCCGGGCGTTCGCAACGTGACACCCTCGTCCTCACAGTTTCCCAGGAACGCGGACGAGGCGCTGCACGACGCCCGATTGCAGGCCGCGCTTTCCAAACTGCCGGGCGGCCTCGTTGCCCAGCGCCGCGCCGCCGTCGCAGCCGTGCCCGAGTTCGAGACGTTGCGCGACACGGCGCGCGCAATCCGCGATGCCACGCTGAGCGATCTAGCCACCCATCTGGAAGCTTTCGAGACGAAGGCGACCGCAATGGGCTCGCAGGTCCATTGGGCAGTCGACGCGGCCGAGGCCCGGCGCATCGTGGCCGACATTTGCCGAATGGCAGGTGCACGCCTCGTGGTCAAAGGCAAGTCCATGGTGAGCGAAGAGATTGCGCTCAATACTCACCTTCAATCACTCGGGCTCGAAGTCGTCGAAAGCGACCTTGGCGAATACATCATCCAAAAGCGAGGCGAAGCCCCCAGCCATATCATCGCGCCGGCCATCCACTTGACCGAGGCGGACGTGGAAGCCGATTTCCGCGCCTACCACGCCCACCTCCCGAAAGACCGTGAGCTCGCGACTGCGGAAAGTCTCGTGGCCGAAGCCCGCGCCATTCTGCGCGAAAAGTTCCTCTCCGCCGATGTCGGCATCACCGGGGCAAACTTTCTTGTCGCCGAGACGGGATCATCCATCATCGTGACCAACGAAGGTAACGGCGATCTCACCGCGACGCTGCCGCGCGTGCATGTCGTCGTCGCGACGATTGACAAGGTGGTGCCCACGCTTGACGAGGCCTTTCAGCTGCTTCGTGTTCTGGCCCGCTCGGCAACCGGCCAGGACATGACGGCTTACACGACCGTTGCAACCGGTCCGCGGCGCGCCGGCGATCTCGACGGTCCCGAGGAATGCCACGTCGTTCTCATCGACAACGGCCGCACCGGAATGCTCTCCTCGGACATGCGAGAAGCACTGCGCTGCATCCGCTGCGGCGCCTGCATGAACCATTGCCCGGTCTACAATGCCATCGGGGGACACGCCTATGGTTGGGTCTATCCCGGCCCCATCGGCGCGATTCTCACACCGGCCCTGCTCGGCGTGACCGAGGCGCGGCATTTGCCGGAGGCCTCCACCTTCTGTGGAAGTTGCGAAAGCGTCTGCCCCGTCCGGATTCCCCTCGTCTCATTGATGCGCACCTGGCGCGAGCGCGCGCGCGAGATGGGGCACGGCTCCCTTCCTTCCCGTCTGGTGTCGCGCGTTTGGAGCTACGCTGCGAAGCGCCCCGCCCTCTATCATCTGCTGACTCGCTTCGGCGTGGCCATCGCAGGAGCCCTCGGGCGTTCACGCGGGCATTTCAGTCGCCTGCCGATGGCCAGCGGATGGACAGCGCATCGCGATCTTCCCGCACCGGAGGGCCGGACGTTTCAGCAATTGTGGACGGAAACCGAACGGGGAGTCCCCCGATGAGCCGCGAAACCATTCTTGGCCGCATCCGGGCCGCCACGACGGCCAATGCAAAACCCGCACTTCCGGTTTTCGCGGCGCCGGAGAGCCTCACCAGTTCCGGCGTCACGGCCGAATCGCGCTTTCGTTCGGCAGCGATCGCGAAGGGCGTGATCGTCGTGGACGTACCCGAAAGAGCCAAACTGCCCGAAGTAGTGGCGCGCGCATTGGCCCCGCCAGCGGGGCGGCGCCGTGCCCTTCGCATCAACGACCCGGCACTGGCCTCGCTGCCCTGGCAGTCGGCCGGTATCGATGCACTCGCCGGTGCGGCTGGGGCTGATGATGACGCGGCACTCTCGCGCGCGATGGCCGCCGTCGCCGAGACAGGAACCATCGTTCTCGCCTCAGAACCGGCAAATCCTACGACGCTCGCCTTTCTCCCCGTCACGCATCTGGTGACGATCGAACGCGAGTCCATTCTCGGCACATTCGAAGACGCGCTTGTGCTGCTCCGCAAGGTCTATGGGCGGACCCTGCCGCGAAGCGTCAATTTTGTTTCCGGCGCGTCTCGAACCGGCGATATCGGCGGCCGCATCGTCCATGGCGCGCAAGGGCCGGGGCGGCTCGTCGTATTCTTGCTGTAAAAGGCGGATCAGGGTGCCGGGATGGCACCCCGCCGCTGTTGTCCATCGCGAAGGGCCTACTTACCCCGGCAGGACTGCAGACACTTGGTCAGTTCTGCGCCGCACTTGGGGTCGTCGCTCGTCGCCTTGCGGCACGCATTTTCTTGTGCGTAGCACTGCGCCGCGCACTGATTGGCGAATGCCTCGTCTCCGCCGGCAAAGTGAACCCCGGCGGTCAGAACCGCAAAAGCCGCACCGGCCGCCGCAATGGCGTATGTCCAGGTCTTGATGCTCACAATCGTCCTCCGCGCCCCACCCGGGCCAGTCACCAGCCAGTTAGCGAAGCCTGCGCTCCGTTGTGCCGTTTCTACCGTTATCAGGATGAACGCGACCTGAACCGGCGGCAAGCCCGGTCGACCCAGGCCAGAAAAGTTTACGATTTTCAGAACGCGAGTTCGACGAAGACGGGGTCCACCGAACCCTTCCAGCGGCCGTGAAACCGTTCGAGCAGGTCATCGGCCACCGTTTTCCGGTCATGGACCAGCTCGAAGAGCGGCTCCAGATAGATGGTTTCGTCTTGCGCCCGCGGATTCACCCGCGCCCGGTTTCTCAAGCCAGTGCGCGAGATACGCAGAACATCGAGCGCAATCTGCCAGGCGGTTGTATCTCGGAAAGGAGTATCCAGAGCGAGCCGCGGCACGCCGTCCCGCAGCGCCTGCCGCTCCTCGGCCGACCATGTCTTCACATAGGTCCAAGCCGCCTCCAGGGCCTGATCGTCATAGAGCAGGCCGACCCAGAACGCCGGCAGCGCGCAGATACGCCGCCAGCGCCCGCCGTCGGCGCCGCGCATTTCCAGGAAGCGCTTCAGCCGAACCTCGGGAAAAAGCGTCGTCAGATGATCCGACCAGTCGTCCAGCGTCGGCCGCTCGCCGGGCAGCGCTTCGAGCTTGCCCTCCATGAAAGAGCGGAACGATGCGCCGGCCACGTCGATGTAGGCGCCGTCGCGGTAGACGAAGTACATCGGAACATCCAGCGCATAATCGACATAGCGCTCGTATCCCATGCCGTCTTCGAACACGAACGGCAGCATGCCGGTGCGGTTGGGGTCGGTATCGCGCCAGACTTCGCTGCGAAGAGACTTGAATCCGTTCGGCTTGCCCTCGGTAAAGGGAGACGATGCGAACAGCGCAGTCGCGATGGGCTGCAGGGCCAGCGACACCCTGAGTTTTTTCACCATGTCCGCTTCGTCGGAAAAATCGAGGTTCACCTGGATCGTTGCCGTCCGGTACATCATGTCCAGACCGCGCTTGCCCACTTGCGGCATGTAGCGCGTCATCACCTTGTAGCGCTCCTTGGGCATGTGCGGTGTCTCGGCGAGCGACCACTTTGGGGAAAAGCCGAGCCCTATGAATCCGATCCCCAGCCCCTCGCCGACGTGCAGCACTTCGCGCAGGTGCTCTTGTGTCTCCGACGCCGTCTGATGCAGATTTTCGAGCGGCGCGCCCGACAGCTCGAACTGTCCGCCGGGTTCGAGACTGATCGTGCCGCCGAGCAGGCCCTGCGTCTCGCTGTCCGGCCGCTTCAGCGCGATGATGTTGCTGCCCTCCAGAATGGGCTCCCATCCATATTGCTGGATGAGCGCCTCCATGAGCGCGCGAATTCCGTCTGGTCCCTCGTATGGCACCGGGGTGAGGCAACAGGTGTGAAAGACGAACTTCTCGTGCTCGGTTCCGATACGCCACGCGGACTTGGGTTTTTCCCCGGCCGCGATCCACGCGACGAGATCGCCCCGGGAGGTCACGATCGCGCTGGATTG
>JBLMYE010000077.1:0-12969 GCA_050258115.1 Deltaproteobacteria bacterium
GACATAGACGCCCTCGCCGACGCGGCCGTTCTCGTAAACTCGACCGTTGAAAACATCGGTGCGCGGCGCCTCCAGACCGTCATGGAGCGCGTCCTCGACGAAATTTCGTTCGAAGCGTCCGACCGCAACGGAGAGACCGTCACGATCGACGAGGCCTACGTGACGTCGCGCATAGGCGAACTCGCCAAGAACGCCGACCTTTCGAAATTCATCCTGTAACGACGCGAATCGTCCGGACGGGTCGCCTGTGACACAGGCATCCTTGAACGCAACATGACCGGATTGATACCGTACTTAAAAGCGGCGCGAAGAACGACCTCGGCCGCAGGCGCCGCAGGTCCCGGCGCTCCTGAAGCGGAGACGGAAAGGTGGATTCATCGTTGACCGGTTCGCGACAAAGGCCCGAGCCTACCTTTGCCGAACTCTTTACGCCGAAGCTCGTCACCGTGCTTCGCGAGGGATACACCACAGCCGATCTCAGAGCCGATGCACTGGCCGGGCTGACCGTCGCCATCGTCGCGCTTCCCTTGTCGATGGCCATTGCGATCGGTTCGGGCCTTTCACCCGAAAAGGGCCTGTTCGCGGCCATCGTCGGCGGTTTCCTGATTTCGGCACTGGGCGGCAGCCGCTTCCAGATCGGTGGTCCCGCCGGTGCGTTCATCGTGCTCGTGGCGTCGATTGTTGATCGCCATGGCTACGACGGGCTGGTACTCGCCACCGCCATGGCGGGATTGATGATGATCGCCGCCGGCTTCCTGAGGCTCGGCACCTACATCAAGTATATTCCCTTCCCGGTCACCGTCGGATTCACCGCAGGAATAGCGGTGATCATCTTCGCCAGCCAGATCAAGGAGCTCCTGGGCCTCACGATCGATCGCGAACCGGCCGCATTGCTCCCAAAGCTTCAGGTCATCTGGGAAAATCTCCCGACCTTGAATTCGGCTGCAGTGGCTCTCTCAGCCCTGGCCATCGCCATCATCACTGTTTTGCGCAAAGTGAAGCCGCGATGGCCGGGAATGCTCATTGCCGTTGCGGTCACGACGGTGATGACCGCCGCGCTGCACCTGGATGTGACCACAATCGCCTCAAAATTCGGCGAAGTGCCGCGCATGTTACCCGCACCATCGCTGCCGCCGTTCGATTTCGAAAAACTGAGAGCCATCTTTCCGGACGCCGTGGCCATAGCTCTGCTGGGCGCTATCGAAAGTCTGCTGTCCGCCGTTGTGGCGGACGGGATGAGCGGGCGCAAGCACCGGTCCAATTGCGAGCTCGTGGCTCAAGGCGTCGCCAATATCGGTTCGGTCGCCTTCGGTGGAATGTGTGCAACGGGCACCATCGCCCGCACGGCTACAAACGTCCGCGCTGGCGCGCGAGGTCCGCTGGCCGGTATTTTCCACTCCATCTACATTCTGCTTTTCATGCTCGTGGCCGCCCCGCTGGCAGGTTACATCCCGCTCGCAAGTCTCGGCGCGGTGCTCGCAGTCGTTGCGTGGCACATGGCCGAAAAGGAAGAGTTCGTAAGCCTTTTCCGCGCGTCGTGGGGCGACGCGGCCGTTCTGATGGCGACGTTTCTCCTGACCATATTCGCAGACCTGACCCTCGCGATCGGCGTCGGCGTAACTCTGGGCGCATTCCTGTTTCTGCACCGCATGGCCGAGGCCGTCGAGGTGGAAGGCGGCGGACACCTCATCACGATGGACGAGGCCGATGCCACAGGCGCCGAACGAACCGCCTACACGCCACCGTCGCGCACGGGAGATGTCGTCGTCTACCGGATCAACGGGGCATTCTTCTTCGGAGCGACCGCCGCCGTCAGCGGTGCACTCGATCGGATCGGCTCGCTCCCGAAAGCGTTCATCCTCGATTTCAGCGACGTCCCCCTGGTGGACACATCCGCCGCCAAAGCGCTGGAGGGATTCATCCACAAACTTCAGCATACTGGAACGGTGGTCTATTTCACCGGCGCCAGGACCGCGGTTCGGCATACGCTGATGAATGCGGGCTTCCGTCCTCCCCATGTCCGGTATCGCGCCAGCATCGGGGAAGCCCGGTCCGATTGGAGCCGGGCAAACTGATCCTCGCCGTTCGTCGGCGGCTATGACTTCTCGAAATTGAGACAGACTGAGTTGATGCAGTACCGTTTACCGCTTTCACCGGGGCCGTCATCGAAGACGTGACCGAGGTGAGAACCGCACCTGGCGCAAGTGACTTCGGTGCGGATCATACCATGAGACGTGTCGCGATGAAACGCGACGGCGCCAGGCAGAGCATCCTCGAACGATGGCCATCCCGTTCCTGAATCGAACTTCGTGTCGGATGCGAAGAGCATATTTCCGCATGCCGCGCAGGCAAAGCGGCCCCTGTCCTTCACATGCAGCAGTTCTCCGCTGAATGGCCGTTCGGTCCCTTTCTCACGCAACACCCGGTACTGCTCGGGCGTGAGCTTCGCCTTCCATTCCAAATCGTCGCTCATCGAATATACTCCTCGATCAATCGCTCGCCGCCAGAACGGGCCTTTGCCGAGCCGGTTTTACCTGCTTCGGCAGAAGTCTAATCGCGAGAAGACCGCACACAAGACCGGCATAAAGCAGAGGCTCTGCGGTGACCGATTTGACCAGCATCGCAAAGTGAAGTGCGGCTGCGGCCGCCGCCAGATAGACCCACCGATGCAGGCGTTGCCACGCCGGACCCAGCCTCCGGATCGAAAAGTTGTTCGAAGTGGCGGCGAGCGGCACGAGGATCAGGAAGGCCAGAAGACCCACGGTGATGTAGGGCCGCTTGACGATGTCCTTCCAGATGGCAGCTGCATCCAGGCCCTGATCCATCCACACGTAAACGGTGACGTGCAGCACCGCATAGGCGAACGCGAGCAGGCCGATAGGACGCCGGTAGCGAATGAGATTGACGTTAGCAAACCGGCGCAAGGGCGTGATCGCAAGCCCTGCAATCAGGAAACGCAGAGACCAAAGACCGAGCGATCGTTCGAGAACCTTCAGCGGGTCGGCACCGAGCTGGTCCGTGACCGCAAGATGGAACGTCCACACGGCGGGAACGAGGCCACACACATAGACTGCCGGATAGGAGAAACGCCGAACCCCCGCCGCAACGACGCTGTTTGCCGAGTTCGCCATCTCAATAGTTCGCGCGCAGATCGAGCCCCGAATAGAGCCCGGCCACCTGATCCGCATAGCCATTGAACATCAGTGTAGGCCGTCGCTTGGCGAACAGGCCGCTGCCCTCGCCGATCCGCCGCTCGGTCGCTTGGCTCCAGCGCGGATGGTCCACCTCCGGATTGACGTTTGAATAAAACCCGTACTCGTGCGGCGCCATCATCTCCCATGTCGTTTTCGGCTGCTTCTCTACAGCCCGGATCCGAACGATGGATTTGATGCTCTTGAAGCCGTATTTCCAGGGCACCACGAGGCGAAGGGGCGCGCCGTTCTGGTTGGGCAAGGTCTCCCCGTACATTCCCACCGCCAGGATCGTCAGGGGATGCATGGCTTCGTCCAGCCGCAAACCTTCGACGTAAGGCCACGCCAGCGGTTGCAGGATACCCCGCTGACCCGGCATTTCTTCAGGTCTGACGAGTGTTTCGAAGGCGATGTAGCGCGCGTTCCCCTGTGGTTGAATGCGTTTGAGCAGCGCCGCGAGGGGAAAGCCGAGCCACGGAATGACCATCGACCATCCTTCGACACAGCGAAGCCGGTAAATCCGCTCTTCGAGTGGCGCGGACTTCAGAATATCTTCGAGCGTGTATGCGCCCGGCTTTTCGACCAGCCCATCGACCTTGACGGACCACGGCTCCGTCGTGAGCGAGCCGGCATATTGAGCCGGATCAGACTTGTCCGTTCCAAATTCGTAGAAGTTGTTATAGCTCGTGGCGTCGTCCCGGCGCGTCAGCGGCTCGGTTGTCGAGAAGGGGCTCTTGGAACCCTGCAACGGCCTCGAACCCGCGCAAACCGGCAGGGCCACGCCGGCGACCCCGGCTGCAGAAATCCCTGCGATGAATTCACGGCGGCGAAGATAGATTGCCCTCGGCGTAATCTCGGACGAGGCTATATCGGGTGTACGGCGAATAAGCACAGCGGCGCTCCCGTGGCTTGGATTTCACCACTATACGGTCAAAATCCGCAATTCGTTTCACAGCAGGCGTTCGTTTCATCGCATTTTGGGACAAACACAATGAAATCGCCGCCCACTCGGGAACGGGCATCGTCAACGCCGCAGATTGGCCATATTTCCTAACGCGGGCGCCGGGTTTGCTGAAATCTCATGCCACCGGCGCCGAAGTGCGCTCTTGCGATCAGCCGGGCCGGGTCTGCCCCGTACCCCTGACGACGTACTTGAAGCTCGTCAGCTGTTCGACGCCTACGGGGCCACGCGCATGCATCTTTCCGGTCGCAATGCCGATTTCAGCACCGAACCCGAATTCCCCGCCATCGGCGAACTGTGTCGAGGCGTTGTGCAGCACGATGGCGCTATCCACGTGCGTCAGGAATCTCTGAGCGGCTTTCTCATCGCTCGTGACAATCGCGTCGGTGTGCTGCGATCCGAACCGCCCGATGTGCTCGATGGCTTCGTCGACACCGTTCACCGTCTTGACCGCGATGATGCTGTCGAGGAATTCCTTCCCGTAATCGTTCGCGGCGGCGGGCTTCACGCGCGCATCCGTGCAGAGCGTTGCCGGGTCGCCGCGCACTTCACAACCGGCGTCGAGCAGCGCCTTTACGAGTCCGCCTAGGACGTCCTGCGATGCGGCACGATCGACGAGCAGGCATTCGGTCGCCCCGCAGATCCCTGTCCGCCGCATCTTGGCATTGACGACGATGCGCTTGGCCATCTCCAGATCGGCCGACTTGTCTACGTAAGTGTGGCAGATACCTTCCAGATGCGCGAACACCGGCACGCGCGCTTCGTTCTGCACCCTCTCGACAAGCGAGCGGCCGCCCCGGGGAACGATGACATCGACGGCGCCGTCGAGGCCGGACAAGAGGTGCCCGACCGCCATTCGATCGCTCGTGGGAACGAGTTGGATCGCTTCCTTCGGCAGGCCCGCGGCGTGCAGCCCGGCCGCAAGTGCGGCGTGGATCGCCTGGGCGGATCGAAAGGCGTCCGACCCCGTTCGCAGGATCGCCGCGTTGCCCGCCTTCACGCAAAGACCACCGGCGTCCGCCGTGACGTTGGGCCGGCTTTCATAAATGATCCCGATCACGCCGATCGGTACCCGCACGCGCGCGATTCTGAGACCGTTCGGGCGCGTCCATTCGCTGAGCACCGTTCCGATTGGATCGGAAAGTCCGGCGATCTCTTCCAAGCCCCGCGCCATGGCCTCGATGCGAGGCTCGTTGAGCGTCAGCCGGTCGACGAAAGATGCCGCCAGACCGCCCTTCTTCGCGGCATCCACATCGGCGGCGTTGGCCTTGAGAATGTCTGCCTTGTCTTTCCGCAAATGCGCAGCCATGGCGCACAACGCGGCATTCTTCGTCGCCGTATCGGCAAGCGCCAAGTCCCGCGCGGCGCCACGCGCCGCCCGGCCGAGGGCGAACATCGCCTCGCGCAGATCCTCCGCCTGCTGTTCAGGACGTGCCGCCATCATTTCCTCGACAAAGCCATATCGTTGCGGTGCACGAGTTCGTCTCCGCCATCATAGCCGATGAGCGCCTCGATGTCGGCGCTGCGCTTGCCGGCGATCTTCTCCGCCTCGGCCTTGGGATAAGCAACGAGACCACGACCCAGCTCTCGGCCGTCCATCGAGCGGATGATGACCGCGTCGCCCCGGTCGAAAACCCCTTCGATGCGCGTCACGCCGGCCGGCAACAGGCTCTTGCCCGACAACAAGGCCTTTTCGGCGCCCGCATCGATGTGCAGCGTTCCGCGCGGTTCAAGCTGCCCCGCGATCCAGCGCTTCTTGGCCGTCACCGGATCCTGACTGGCCAGGAACCAGGTCACCTTCGAGCCCTCGGCGATGGCGCGCAGCGGATTCATGACATTCCCGGTCGTGATGACCATGTTGGTGCCGGCGCCGAGCGCGATCTTGCCCGCCTCGATTTTGGTCTTCATGCCGCCCTTGGAAAGCTCCGTACCGGGGGCGCCAGCCATCGCCTCGATCTCGGCGGTGATTTCGGTGACGATGGGAATGTGCCGCGCGGCCGGGTCGGACTGCGGCGGCGCCGTATAGAGACCGTCGATATCCGATAGAAGCACGAGGCAATCGGCTGAGACCATAGAGGCGACCCGCGCCGAAAGCCGGTCGTTGTCGCCATATTTGATTTCCGCCGTCGCCACCGTGTCGTTCTCGTTGACGACCGGGACGGCGCCGAGTTCAAGCAACGTCTCGATGGTGTGCCGCGCGTTGAGATACCGCCGTCTCTGCTCCGTGTCGCCGAGAGTGAGCAGGATCTGCGCGACGATGATGCCGTGCCGCGCCGCATGGGCCTGATAGGCCGCTGCCAGACTGATCTGCCCTACAGCCGCCGCCGCCTGACTCTGCTCCAGTTCGAGCGCACCCTTCGGAAGGCCGAGCTTGAAACGGCCGAGCGCCACGGCACCGGACGAAACGAGCACGACCTGACGCCCTGCGTTGCGCAGCGACGCCACGTCGTCGATCAGGGATGCGAGCCACTCTTCCTTGAGCGTGCCGTTGGTTCGGTCGGCCAGCAGCGCCGAACCGATCTTCACCACGACCCGCCGCGCCCGCTCCCATTCAGGGCGGACGGCAACGGCATGCGCGGCGTGGGACGGCGTGCGGGACATGGAATTCGCTCTTCGGGACAGGAGGCTGGATTAGCCCTCAACCACCCCGGGGCGCAAGCAGGATCATGCCGGCCCCGGCAATGCAGATCACAGCACCCGCGATGTCATACCGGTCGGGTCTTAACCCTTCGACCGCCGCCATCCAGCCGAGCGACGCCAGAATGTAGATGCCGCCATAAGCGGCGAAGGCCCGCCCCGCCGCCTCCGTCGGCACGAGCGCCAGAAGGAAGGCGAACATCGCGAGCGAAAGCATACCAGGCAGCAGCCATAATGCACTGGCTCCCCCTCTCCACCAGGACCAGAAGGCAAAGCAGCCGCCGATCTCGGCGAGAGCGGCTCCGGCGTAGATGAGAAACGGATGCATGGATTTAGGACCTCTTCCGCCCCGCTTCCGCTTGCTTGCTCTTCCCGGCGGCGCGCGGCTTTGCCTTTTTCTGACGTGCAAGAGCTTCCAGACCATCGAGCATGACCATGATCTGAGTCTCGAAGACAATGTCCGCGCCGAGATTTCGGATGGCCGGCATCAGCTTCGGCATCATCGCGAGACCGGGTGTCGATTTGATTTCCAGGAGCGCCTCCCGCCCCGGACGGCCCGTCAGCCCACCGGCTTCACCGGCGCACAGCCCCAGCAGGGCGGCATAGAACCCGCACTCTGCCGCCGGGATGAGGTGATCGGGAATTCCGCTTTTCGAGAGCGCGGCAAACGTCTCGTCGCAAAGACGCAGATCCTGCGGGCCCGTCGTCCAGTACCGCATCAAAAGTGGAAATGTGCGCGGATAAGCCTGCGCGACGGCACGATACTGACGCGCCATGTCGAAAAGCCGCTCGCGCCAGGACCATGAGGTCGGCGGCGGCACGATCCCCGCATGCAGGCGGTCGGCGATGGCACGCTCCAGCCCTTCACGCGAACCGAAGTGATAGATGAGCGCCGCGGCGTCACAGCCGATTTCGCGCGCAGCCGCCCTGAGCGAGAAGTTCTCGGCCCCCGTGCGCTCCATCAGCCCAAGAGCCGCTGCGAGCAAAGCCGCGCTCTCCAGCCCGCGATCGCCTCTTGGCTGCTTTTTCTTCAACAGTGTTGAAACAGCTCTTGCCACGAAGGTCCCGCTTGTCTATTTCAACACCGTTGAATAAAGGCCGGCATCGATGGACGCAAGTGTGAAATCCGCGACTGGACTGACGGAGTCCGCGCGCCGCAAAAGCCTCGCGGCGGTGGTCTTTTCCTGCTTCGGCGTGGGGATTGCCTTTGGACTGGGGTACGCACTGACGGCCATGACGCTGGAAGCCCGCGGCGAGCCTTCCTGGGTCATCGGGCTTGCGGGAGCAGCCCCGTCACTCGCCATTCTGGCTCTGCTGCCCGCGCTACCCTATGCGGTCGCCCGCATCCGCCCATCCACTGCGATCATCGCGGGCTGCATCTGCTGCGCAGCAGCGTACGGGTCCCTCTACCTCACGGACAACACCGTGGCGTGGATCGCGCTGCGCTTTCTCATGGGCGCAACCATCGCTCTCCCATGGATCGTCGGTGAAACATGGGTCAATCACATCGCGGAAGATTCCCATCGTGCCCGCGTCATCTCGTTCTACGCCGTGTCGTTCTTTTCCGGCTTTGCGCTTGGTCCGGTCCTGCTGGAACACGTCGGTATCGACAGCGCATGGGCCTACGCCGTCGGCGCTGTCGGAGCGTTGCTGGCCGCGGTCCCCATATTTCTCGCGCGTGACCTAGCTCCCGATCTCGCGCACGAACCGGCAACCGGGCTCTTCGGCGGCATGCGTATGGCTCCGGCGGCGATGGCCGGCGGCTTTCTCGGCGGATTCCTCGAAACCTCCCACTTCGCGCTGCTGCCCAACGTCGCCATCGCCGGAGGCATGGACGAAGCTAGCGCATTGCGGTTGCTGACTGCACTGATCGTCGGGGGGCTGGTGACGCAGTATACCTTGGGATGGATCGCCGACCTCATGTCTCGCAAGAAGCTTCTGGTGGCGCTTGGGCTCATCTATGCCGCGCTCATAGCGGCATTCCCCTTTACGATTTCCAATACGGGTTTCGCCCTTGCTCTCATTTTCATCATCGGGACCACGGTCATCGGTCTCTACATGGTCGGCCTCGCGATGCTGGGCCAGGATGTCGAACCGAGCCAACTGGCGACCGCGAACGCCGCATTCATCATGATGTACACGACCGGCAGCATCGCAGGGCCGGTCATTTCGGGGGCCATGATGACCGACAGTCCGATTTCGGGTTTTGTTGGGGTAACCGCCCTCGCCGCCCTGGTACTGTCGGCGGTCATGGCCGTCTCGCGCGGGCGCTCAACGTGACCGTAACCTCAATACCTGTATTGCCGCCGCCCTGTCTCCGCGCTACGTCACACGGATGACCTTGAAAACCCGCATCATTCCCTGCCTCGACGTCAAGGACGGCCGCGTCGTCAAGGGCATTAACTTCGTCGATCTCGTCGATGCCGGCGACCCGGTCGAAGCCGCCGCCGCATATGATGCGGCCGGAGCAGACGAACTCTGCTTCCTCGACATCACGGCCAGTCACGAAAACCGCGACACCATTTTTCATATCGTGGAGCAAACGGCGGAACGATGCTTCATGCCGCTCACAGTCGGCGGCGGTGTGCGCACCGTAGAGGATATTCGCAAGCTCCTCGAAGCTGGCGCCGACAAAGTGTCGATTAACACCGCCGCCGTCTTCAATCGCCAATTCGTCAAAGAGGCGAGCGAGAAATTCGGAGCCCAGTGCATCGTTGTTGCAATCGACGCGAAAAAGGTTTCAGGCCCGGGAGAACCGGACCGCTGGGAAATCTTCACGCACGGCGGCCGCAAGCCGACAGGCCTCGACGCCGTTCGGTATGCACAGGAGGTCGTCGCCCTCGGTGCGGGTGAAATCCTCCTCACGTCCATGGACCGCGACGGCACGAAAGCCGGCTTCGACTTGAGCTTGACGCGCGCCATCTCCGACGCCGTACCGGTTCCGGTGATCGCGTCCGGTGGCGTAGGACACCTCGACCATCTGGTCGAAGGCGTAAAACAGGGGCACGCAAGCGCTGTGCTGGCCGCTTCGATTTTCCACTTCGGCACTTACACCATTGCCGAGGCAAAGAAACATATGGCGGCTGCGGGCATCGCCGTCAGGCTTTGACCTGCGCGCGCATCGTCAGATCCTCTTGTCTTTGGAGAAGCAGAGATCTGCCAGCACGCAATTTTCGCAGAGAGGTTTCACGGCCTTGCAGGTGTAACGTCCATGCAGGATGAGCCAGTGATGCGCGTGTAATAAGAACTCCTTCGGAACGATCTTGAGAAGATCGGCCTCCACCGCATCGGGTGAATTGCCTTTGGAGAGCCACAGACGGTGTGACACCCGGAAAACATGCGTGTCCACGGCAATGGTCGGCTCACCGAAAGCCATGTTGAGCACGACGTTGGCCGTCTTGCGCCCGACTCCCGGTAGAGATTGCAGGATGTCCCGGTCGGCCGGCACGCTGCCGCCGTAGTCCTCGACCAGTTTTTGAGAGAGGAGGATCACGTTCTTGGCTTTGGTGCGGTAGAGGCCGATCGTCTTGACCAGGTCGCGAACCCTATCTTCGCCCAGCAAAAGCATTTTTTGTGGTGTATCGGCGATCGCGAACAGCTTGCGCGTCGCCTTGTTCACGCCGGCATCCGTGGCTTGCGCCGACAGCACCACGGCCACCAGGAGCGTAAACGGATTGGTATGCTCCAGCTCGCCCTTTGGCTCCGGATTGACCCGTTGAAGCCGCCTAAAGATCTCCTCGACCTCTTCCCGCGTACGCTTCCTCTGACGCGGCCGGGAGGGGGCTTTGGTCGCACGGGTGGGCGCCGAGGCCGCCCGTTGCGCGGGCTCAGCCGACTTCCTTTTTTTCACGGGCGGGGTTTTCATGCGATTTGACCTGGAGCAAACTACCGGACCATGATGGAAGATCTGCCACCAGTTCAAGAGGCCCGGACGTTTCGAGCCATCCTGCACCCTCACCGGTCGCTATCGCGGACCGGCTTTATCATCCTGCTCGGATTCATTGGGGGCTTGAGCCTGGCGACGTCCATCGCATTTTTCGTGATTGGCGCGTGGCCGGTCCTCGGCTTCTACGGGCTCGACATCCTCGCGCTCTACGTCGCCTTCAAGCTGAACTACCGGGCCGGAAAGGCTTACGAACTGGTCGAACTCTCCCCCGAGGTTCTGAAGATCACTCAAGTCCAGCCATCGGGCCGATCCTTGAGTTTCGATTTCAATCCCTACTGGGTCCGCGTTCTTCTCAACGAATGGCCCGACGGCAGCGCAGACCTGAAGCTGGCATTACACGGAAAGGAATTCGAGTTCGCGCGGTTCTTGAACGCCGACGAAAAGAAGGATTTCGCCCAGGCCCTGCGAGACGCGCTCACGATCGCCAGAAGCGCGCACCCTGCACCCGCCTGATCAGTCGTCGAGCATGGCAAGCGCGGCGCGCCGCTCGTTCGGTTTGATCTTCATAAACTGCGCCCGAGCGGCCTTGATGTCTTTTTCAGCACCGCTGTCCGCAGCCTTCTGTAACGCCAGCGTTGCGGGGTGCGACGTTCCACAAATGAAAGCGAGTGCGCGTGCCAGACGCCCCATCATGGCTGCGTCGATCTTCGGCTCATCCGTCACTTGAAGCGCCCGCGGCGCTGCAGAATCTCGATCTTGTACCCGTCGGGATCCTCGATGAAGAAGAACCGGCCGAACGGCTGACCCTCGTGCGACATCTCTTTGATGTCCTTCGGCTGGTATCCCGCCGCACGGATGCGCTGATGCTCGGCATCGAGGTCGTCCACGACGAAGGCGACATGGCCGTAGCCGTTGCCCAGATCGTAAGGCTCCGTCCGCCCCTTGTTGACGGTCAGCTCGATCTCGAAATCGTTCTCCGGGTTGCTCATGTAGGTCAATGAAAAGTCCGGCCACTCGCGCCGTTCCGCAACGCTGAGGCCGAAGCACTTCGAGTAGAAATCAACGGATCTGGCTTCGTCGAGAACCCGCACCATCATGTGAACAGCTTTGGCCATTTTCGCACTCCGCTAGAGCCACGGACGCAGCGCGGCCGTCTTTTTCTCAAAGTCAGAAATCGCCTCCTGCTTCTGCAATGTCAGTCCCACGGCATCTAGGCCGTTGAGAAGACAGTGCTTGCGAAAGGGATCAATCTCGAACTTGATGACACCTCCATCTGGGCCGCGGATCTCTTGCGCTTCCAGATCGATCGTGAGCGTGGCATTCGAGCCGCGCTGCGCGTCGTCCATCAGCTTGTCGACATCCGCCTGCGGCAGCTTGATCGGCAGGATGCCGTTCTGGAAGCAATTGTTGTAGAAGATATCGGCAAAGTCGGGCGCGATCACGCAGCGGATCCCGAAATCGAGAAGCGCCCACGGGGCATGCTCACGCGAGGACCCGCAGCCGAAGTTCTCGCCGGTCACGAGAATTTCAGCCTTTCGATAGGCCGGCTTGTTGAGTACGAAATCGTCGATTTCCTTGCCCGTGGCAGGATCGTACCGCATTTCGAAGAACAGCGATTTTCCCAGGCCCGTGCGCTTGATCGTCTTCAGGAATTGCTTGGGGATGATCATGTCCGTATCGATGTTGCGCAGCGGCAGCGGAGCGGCAACACCGGTAAGCTTGACGAATTTATCCATCACGTCCTCTCGTGGAGGGCGACGGTGGTTTACGCCCTCAATGCATCGGCCAAGGCCCTGAAGTAGCCCTCTGCGGCCGTCAGCCTGTCGGCGGCGGCGTGGTGCTGGCTGGCTTGGGGCAGCGCAGGACGAACCAGCTCGGCATCGGTCGGCCGAAGTTGTTCGAGCCGCCTTTTAACGCCAGCGAGCTTGCGCCCGTCAAGGTGGCGATGCAGCACGCCGACGATCGTCTCAAGATACCCCGAAATACGGCCGAATTCCCGGACCAGCGCACTCCTGGATGGCGCGTGGCCTGGGTCCGCCTCGAGCTTGTGATGAGCCTCGGCGGCGCGGCAGAGCGTTGCCGCGATCTCATCAGCGTATCGGGCGACCTTCTCCCGACGCACGCCATCGAGCTTCATCAGTTGCCCCACCCACCTGTGCAGCAACTCAGCCAGCGCCAGAATGCGTTTTGAGTAATCCGGAACCCGCATCGAATGCCTCGCTTCAACCCGGCATCAACCGGCCTGCGAGACAGTCTAGAATTGCAGCAACCAGCGGGGATAAGCTTTAGCGGAT
>JBLMYE010000078.1:0-3016 GCA_050258115.1 Deltaproteobacteria bacterium
CTCCACGAAGTCGATGCACGGCCACCCGCTGGGCGCCGGCGGAGGCATCGAGGCAGTCGCATGCATCAAGGCCATGCAGGAAAACTGGGTGCCGCCTACGATCGGCCTCGACGAGCCGGGCGAGGGCTGCGATCTCGACTATGTTCCCAACGTCGGCCGCGACCTGAAAGTCACGTACGCGATGTCGAACTCGTTCGCCTTCGGTGGCCTCAACGCGGTGGTCGTTTTCGGACCTCCGCCGACCTGAGACGAACGCCTGAGACGACCCGGCGGCCCTTGAAGAGCGCGCTCACTGATGAGAGACTGACGTCGGAACCCAGTGGTCGGCGACGCCGGAGGGACTTGTGCGCGAGATCGTGATCCACGCCGGCGAAGTCGCGATCCGCGCCCGCCTTTTCGACACGCCGACGGCCGACGAGATCTGGCGATCCCTGCCCATTCATGGATCGGCACGAACGTGGGGCCCGGAAATCTATTTCCATACGAGTGTGAAGGCCGACGCCGAGCCGGAGGCGAGAGACGTGGTGAGTCCCGGCGAGATCGTCTTCTGGCCGCAGGGGGACGCCATCGCGATCGCATTCGGACCGACGCCGCTGTCCCGCAACGGGGAGCTACGGCTGGCCGCGCCGTGCAATATCTGGGCGATCGCACTCGACGACGTCTCGCGTCTGCGCCGCGTCCATGCGGGCGAAGCGATCTCCGTCTCGGCGGCGCCGTGAGCCTCGGGCCGCCGGCATTATGATACAGCCGGCGCTTCGCGAAAGAGAAAGGGTACCTTCTCGGCCAACGTGGCAGCCAACTCCGACTGCGGGTTTCCCGCAAGCGGAATGATCTCGCGCAGCGCCGTCGCGAAGGCTTCGGGGCTGACGTCTCTAAGCGGCAGGTCACGGCACAGATTGCGTCGCTCCAGCCACTGCCGGTATTCGTGTTCCTTGGCGGTGAGCGTCATCGAATTGGGCTTCAGAGAAATGGCCGGGCGCCGCATCCAGATCGCCTCCGACAGCATGGCGCTGGAATCGGCTGTGATCGCAACCGCGCCGCTCTCGGCGAACAGTTCGCGCAGGGTGCCATGTCCGGCCGTGCGCACATCGATGAACCGCCTCACGGGACCTGACGGATCCGCGGCAAGGTTGGCGAGCATGTCGCTGACGGCGGCCGGCGTGCGCCGCGAATTTGAGATGATCCACTCCACCCCAAGGCGCAAACGCGTTTCGCCGAGCAGCGCCACAAGCCGGGACCAGTCCCGCCGGTCAAAACGTGCTTCTCCCGACGGTCCACCGACGAGCAGACCTGCCACACGCGGCAGGCGGCGATGATCGAGACCGGCTGCGGGCAGGGTCGTCGGATCGGCGGGAGACGGCTTCAGAATGCGCACCTGGTTGGGACGAGGAGTATCGAACGAGTAGCAGTTGAGAACGAGCGTGAAGTCGCGCGGATCGAACCGGCGCAGAGAACCGAAGAAAATGTTGGGCGCCCCGGTCAGCCGCGCAAGCGCGACGTTCGCAGCCATCGTGTCACCCCCCGCCGAGACGATAAGGTCGGGGCGCGTGGGCTCTATCTTATCATTGTAGGCGAGTTTCAGAACGGCATCCGGCGACACCGGCTTAGACAGCAACCATGAAAGCATGCGCCCTCGAAGCGGGGCCCGCGCGCTTACCGGCAACTTGACGACGGTCGTCTCCCTCACGCTTTGAATGGCCTGCGCGATCGCTTCTGCGCAATGATAATGCCCGGGGACGCCGTCGGTCAGCAGAAGGATTTCAAGACGTCTCACGGGAACCATCACCAGATCGCAGTGACGCCATCAGCACATCTGCCGCAATGTCGTCGAACATCTGCCGGGCCTTTCCTTTAGTTTCGAGAAGGAAAGTGTTGATTGATTGGCGCTCGCGGCCGTCGATCGGCGGTATCTCCGGAACACAAGCGGATTCACAGAGACTCTCGATGTCAACCATACGATGCGACATCCCGATTTCCGAGAGAAGGTCCTCAATTTTCGATGTCGGCGCGGCAACGGCCAGGAACGGAATCCCCATCCTGATCGCCAGGCATACGGCGTGGAAGCGTCCGCAGATGATGCCGGGGGACGTGGCGAGCTGCCTTGCGAACTCATCGAAATTCCGCGTTGCGCCCGCATAGCGCAGAGTCCACGGCGATCCTGGCAGCAGCGCCCCCGCAAGCCGCTTCAACTCGAAACCAGCCCGCCGTCTCCAGCGCCTCAATCCAGCGGGCGGTGCGGTTCTCAATGTCATCGCTCTGCAACCCGTACGTTCGGAAAAACGGTAAAGGAGCAGAGCCTTTTCGGTGTCGGAGGCATCTGTGACAAGCACCTCCCGTGAAGGCGACGGCTCAGCCTTTGGCGCATCGGACCATGTCAGTGTCAGATCATGAACTACAGTTGATGGAATTCCGGCAGCAGCCAGAGTCTTTTGAGATCTGACGTCGCGCACATAAATTTTCCGGAACCGCGCCAGGCCCGAATGAACCTCATCTGAATTGGCCTCCACGCTCGCATTGATCATGAATGCCGGCACGCCGCGATCTGATAGATCGCAGGCCATGCGCGCTATCCTGCGCGCCGTCGCACTGTCGTGATGGACCGACCCTTCACCGTTGACGATCACGAGATCGTATTCGTTTGGACCGGCGAGCATCCGCTCGGCCGCTGTCCAATCGAGCCCCCTGTGAATTCGAATGCCCGCTTCGGCTGCGAGCCTGCAAGCCTGCCGCGATACCAGCGCCGACCCGTGGTGTCCGAGCAAGGAAGCATCGTTGACGAGGAGAGCTTTCAGGGTAGGCATAGCTGTCGATAGCCTATTCTTGATTGCAATCAACCCGGATGCGCGATCTGGCTGTTGATTGCCGGAACTCGGGCAGATCCGCTGCATGCCCCGTATTGGGTTCAACGGCACGCGTCCAAGGCCGTGCCCGTCGTGCCCAAATCAACCGCGCCGCGCACCATTGCGGCGAGCCCGTCAGTGCCCGCCACCGGCCCTTGCGTGATGCCCTCCGGCAT
>JBLMYE010000079.1:0-2888 GCA_050258115.1 Deltaproteobacteria bacterium
TCCATGTCCACCTTGTCGAGGTGAGCGAGCCCCTCCGCCACACGCAGGACCGGACGCTCGCCGGTTGCGCAGTGCCGGTCTCGTTCCACGCCGATGCGGTCCAACTGTTGTCCCGCCGCGACCTGCTCGGAGATGCGCCGGTCATCCTGATCGGCAACGAATTCCTGGATACGTTCGGCGTCGACCAGTTTCTCTTCAGCGGCGGCGTCTGGCGTGCGCGGGAGATCGGTCTGGATCGGCGGGACGATCTGGCATTCGTCGCAAATGCGGCATCCGCCGGACGGCCCGGATCGGTCCCCGCGACGATGATCCCGCAAGAAGGCGATGTATTCGAAGAGGCGGTCGCCAGTTCGGCTTTCGCTGCCGCAATCATCTCCGCCCTTTCGAAAACGCAACCGTTCGCCGCCCTGTTCATCGACTACGGCCACGAACGATCGGGTTTCGGCGATACGTTGCAGGCCGTGGCGGGGCATCGTTCGGTGTCGCCGTTCTTCGCCCCCGGCGAAACTGACGTGACGGTTCAGGTCGACTTCGCCCAGTTCGCTGCGGCCTGCCGGACCTCCGGCGGGGAACGGGTTGCCGTTGATGGTCCCGTGTCGCAATGGGAATTTCTCGGCCGCCTCGGAATCGTGGAGCGCGCCTCGCGGCTCATGTCGGCCAACCCCGACCGGGCAGGCGAGATCGAGTTGAGCGTCGCGAGGCTGATCTCCCCGCAGGGCATGGGCTCCCGCTTCAAGGCGATCGGCCTTCGCTCGGCGGTGCTCCCCCGGCTGCCCGGGTTCGAGTGAAGGTCGTAACGACCTGGACCGCCATGCGGTTGCCCGGTTGCGTGGCAGTGACTATCTAGAGCCATGCTTGAACCGATCATCAGTCCATCGCTGCAAAGTCTGCCCGGCATCCGCCACGGCTTCTATACGCGTGCAGGCGGCGTGTCGGAGGGGCTCTATGCCGGTCTCAACTGCGGCTTGGGGTCCAGGGACGATCCTGCCCGGGTTCTGGAAAACCGCGCCCGCGCCGCCCGCCATCTCGGCGGCGAACGTCCGGAAGTTCTGACCGTGTATCAGGTCCACAGCGGATCGGCGGTGCGCGTCGATGGATCCATTGCGCGCGATGAGCTTCCCAAGGCCGACGCGGTGGTCACCACCACGCCCGGCCTCGTGATCGGTGTGCTGACGGCCGACTGCGCCCCCGTCTTGTTCGCCGATCCGGAGGCCGGCGTCGTGGCAGCCGCTCACGCGGGTTGGCGCGGCGCCGTTGCCGGCATCGTGGAGGCCGCGGTGGCGGAAATGGAGCGCGCCGGCGCGCGCAGGGAGCGGATCCGCGCCGCCATCGGTCCATCGATCGGTCAATCCGCTTACGAGGTGGGGCCGAACTTCATGCAGGAGGTCCTGGCCCTCGACAATGGGAACCGGCAGTTTTTCGACGTCGTCCCCGGAAGCCGGCCGCGTTTCGACCTGCCGGGCTACGTGGCGCGGCGCCTTGGCGCTCTGGGGTTGGCGGCGGTCGATCGAACGTCACCCTGCACCTACTCCGACGAATCGAAATTCTTCTCGTTCCGTCGCACGACCCACCGTTCGGAGCCGGATTACGGGCGCCAAATCTCTGCCATCATTGTGACTTAACTGCACAATCCACAAGTTAGGCTCTGATGGCGGGGGCATCATCGGGGTCATTCCCAACTTTGAGACCAGAGCGCCTTGTGAGTCCGGTATGGAGCGGGCTACGCAAAGGCATAACGTGTACCGGTGCGATAGGGAGATGAGGCCGCAAAGTCAGTACGTCGGCCGCCGGAATTCAGCGGGTCAAACAAAGGGGGCGTCGACGTGACGACCATTGATCGTGCTGCGGCGAAGGGCGTTCGGATGCCGGTCGCAAGGGCAGCGCTACTGTTGATGGCGGCCATAGGTCTTGCTGGTTGCGAGACCGGGAGCAATCTTTTCGCCGGCGGCGGTGGTGACGGTACGAACCCGCTCGCATCCGCGCCGCAGACGGCGACGGGCAAGGCCAAGATTGCGGTTGCTCCGATTGTCGGTCCGCCTGATGCCACCTCGCGGGCGCTTCAGTCGCAAGTCGCTACGGCACTCGAACAGCAGAAAATCGCGGTCGCGAAGCAGCCGTCGGATCCGTCCGAATACACGCTGCGCGGCTATGTGGTGGCGGCCAAGGAAAAGTCGTCGACGAAGATTTCCTACATCTGGGACGTCACGGATCCGACCGGCAAACGGGTCAATCGGATCACCGGGGAGGAGATCGCGTCGGGCGCCGGTCAGGACTCCTGGTCGGCCGCTACTCCGGCTGTCATCAATCAGATCGCCAATCGGACGGCCACACAGGTTGCCGGTTGGCTGCCGTCCCAGACTCCGGCCGCGCCGGCTTCGGCCACGCCGTCGGCCGGCGTTCCCGTAGCCTCGGCTGCTCCCGCGGCCGCACCGGCGACGACGATGGGCACCACGGCAGCCGCCGCCACGCCGGCCCCGACGACGGCAACCGGCAGCATCGGCCGCGGTGGCCCGGTCCTCACCTCCGTGCCCAATGTGACAGGTGCTCCCGGCGACGGTAGCATCGCTCTCACGGGCGCAATCCAGCGCGAACTGACCCGCAACGGCATCCAGCTTTCGAGCGCGGCCGGGGAGACCTACAAGGTTCAGGGCAAAGTGACGGTAGGCGCCGTGCGTGACGGCAAGCAACCCATCACCATCGACTGGCTCGTCAAGGACCCCAAGGGGAAACAGCTCGGAACGGTGTCGCAGAAGAACGAAGTCCCCCAGGGCTCTCTGGATGGCGCATGGGGTAAAACCGCCGATGCGGCCGCCGCCGCTGCCGCTCAGGGCATCATCAAGCTGCTTCCAAAGTCCAACTAACGATCGGGCCGGGCGGGGTATACCCGC
>JBLMYE010000080.1:0-2857 GCA_050258115.1 Deltaproteobacteria bacterium
CCACAAAGAGCAGTGCGGCCGCGGTATTTGCCGCACGTCGCTCATGGTCAGGAGCTATTGGCGGTCGAAGCCGAGTTGACGCCGCTGCTTTTCCCAACAGGGCGCAATGTGGCCGGCGCGCATGAGTCGGATGGCGCTCAACTCCGGCGGCTGGCGTCCCTGCAGGATCGCCGTAGTGATATCGGGCGCGAGGAAGCTCAGCTGGAAGACGCGCGTGAAGTAGGTTGGGCTGACCCCGACCCGGGCGGCGAGTTCCCGAAAGGAGCAGCCGTCCTTGGAAATCACCAAGTCCTGAAAATGCCGTGCCTGACCGATGAGACGCAGGAGGCTGCGGTTCGGCTGTCTCGCGGTCGCGGATCGTCCCTCGATGACCATCTGGGTTGACAAGCCTGTCCGGCGAACGCGCGCTGGGATTCTCAGGACGGCTGAACAATAGGCGGCCGGCTCGGTGTGACGATCACCGTCCGGTACCCCCCGGATCGTTCTGAGGAGCATGGGAGGGCGGACCGCGATCTCGACCGTATCCGTCCGTACGTCGATCCGGGCGATGCAAGCCTGAAAAATTTGGCGCCTGTCGGAAGCGGAAAGGACGGACCAGCGCGTAGCGAGTTCGGCGGCGCGCCGGATGAGGGCCTTGCGAGTGGGGATCGTCGGTGTTCCGGCGAACTCCAGGATTGCGCTCGGATCTTTTAACATTGCGCAGAATCGATCGGCGACGAGGCACTCAAGATCCGCCGCGGGAACTCGACAGGCCGCATCCGACACATTTGACCGACCTCGTTTGATCAACGATTGGCTGACGTAATAGCGGTAGCGGACGCCGTTCTTGACGGCGTGTGAGGGCGACATGCGCTCACCGTCGGAGTCAAAGACGAGGCCGGCAAGCAGGCTCGGGTTGGTTGCTTTGGAGCGTGTCGTTCGCTCAGTCTGGTTCTCAGCGAGGATGGCCTGGACGTCATCCCACAATCCCTGGTCGATGATGGCCTCGTGCTGGCCCGGATAGGACCTGTCCCGGTGCACGATCTCACCCCGATAAAGCCTGTTCTTGAGGATGTGGTAGAGGGCTCCGACCGCGATCGGCCGGGTGCCGGTTGGATTTCCATTTCTGTCCCGTCGCGCCTTGCTGACGATGCCGTCCCGATCCAATTCGTGCTTCAGCAGATGTACAGACCGGTGCACCACGTACCGCTGAAAGATATGGCGCACAGTCTGAGCCTCGGCCGCATTCACCACGAGTTTGCGATCCTTGACGTCGTACCCAAGCGACGGAAGGCCGCCCATCCACATGCCCTTCCGCTTCGAGGCCGCGATCTTGTCGCGAATGCGCTCACCGGTAACCTCGCGCTCGAACTGGGCAAACGAGAGCAGCATGTTGAGCGTCAGCCGCCCCATCGAGGTGGTCGTATTGAATTGCTGCGTCACTGAGACGAACGAAACGCCATTGGCATCGAAGGTATCAACGATCTTGGCGAAGTCGCGGAGCGAGCGCGTCAACCGGTCGACTTTGTAGACGACCACCGTGTCGATGCGATCCGCCGCGATATCGGTGAGCAACCGCTGGAGCGCTGGCCGTTCCATCGTGCCGCCCGAGAGGCCGCCGTCGTCGTACCTCTCAGGTAGTCCGATCCAGCCGGCGCTTTTCTGGCTGTGAATGTAGGCCTCGCACGCCTCGCGCTGGGCAGCGAGCGAGTTGAATTCCTGATCCAGCCCCTCCTCAGAGGATTTGCGGGTGTAGATGGCGCAGCGGACAGTTGGAGCGCCGGCCTTAACAGAAGTGCCGGGCGCTTTACTCAATGTCGCGCCCTCGATTGGCGCGCTTCCTGGAGCCGTCGGCTTTGCCCCCTTGTAGACCGAAGAAGCGCGGACCGGACCAACGCGTGCCGGTCATCTCGCGTGCGATGGCCGACAGAGAAGCCCAAATCTGGCCCCGCCATTGGAAGCCATCGTCGACGACAAGGACCTCGTGTGTCTCGCCGTCCCATTCGCGGACCAGACGCGCACCGGGCCGGAGGCTGACGGTGCGCAGTCGGCCGAGATCAGACTTTTCTGCCATCGTCCGCGCCAACTCATTGAGCTGGCGCTTAGTGGCGGCGCTAAGCCCGCCGAGCACGCGCTCCTGCTGTTTCCAAGCAATACCAAGAACGAGCAGTTCGCGTCTGAGCTTCTTGGGTGGATGAGACCGATAAAGGTGGCTCCATTCGCTTATCAGGTCCTTCCTGCTCAGAGGGACGAGCGCGGCCAAGTTCACCGTAGGCCCATGAGTGTCGACGCGCTTTGGCACCCCGAGGGTGGACACACTCTCTCTGAATCCCGGCATGGTCAGCCGTTCGCGAGATTAAGCCGATAGGTCTTGCGCTCGCCCTCGGTGTCGAGCCGCAGTGCGAAGCCGCGTGCCCGGAGCCGGCTCAAGGCGCCGAGCACCGAGTGCCGCTGCCAACCGGTGGCCGTGACAAGTTCATCGGCTGTTGCGCCGCGCTTGGCAGCAAGGCGGTCGATGATCAATCCGAGTTTGCCGCCGGGACGCGGCCCAGGAACTGATGCCGGGACGGGTTTCTTGGTGGAAATGTTTCGCGCGGACTGCTTGGCTGAGGTTTGGCGGGAATTTGTTGACGGTTTCATGACGTGGTTCTCCGGTGTCGGGCCACGCACGATGCGTGACCTTGCACCACCGGAAGCCCCGGCGTTGAACACCCGGGGCCGACCACGCGGCCAGTCGCTGCCGCGCCTGTTGCCGACACTACCGCTCCAATGGGCCATGAAGTCCAGTCAAATCCCGATGTAAATGGGCTAGTCTGCGAGATAATCGGCCCTGCGTTGCGAGCCGTGAGGTTGGCAGTTCGATTCTTTCCAGCTCCAC
>JBLMYE010000081.1:0-2515 GCA_050258115.1 Deltaproteobacteria bacterium
CGAGATCTCGACGGCGACGGCAAGAAGGACATCTTCCGCAACGTGGGGGATGCTCTCGCTTCCGGTGCGGCGCAGCTGGCCGGCAAGGGCTGGGTGCGCGGTTTCACCTGGGGCTATGAAGTGATTATTCCGGCGGCCTCGGACTGCGGCATGGAAGGCCCCACGCAAGCCCGCTCGATCGCCGAGTGGCAGAAGATGGGTTACAAGCGCGCGGACGGGCAACCCTGGGGAGCCAAGTATCAGCCCGTCGAGGCCTACCTGATGAGCCCAGCGGGAGCCTACGGCCCGTCGTTCCTGGTCTTCGAGAACTACAAGGTCATCCGGCGCTATAACATGTCGGATCTTTACGCGGTGTTCGTCGGTCATCTTGCCGACCGAATCGCAGGGAGAGGGGATTTCGTTCATCCCTTCGGCGGCACGGGCGCGCAGAAGACGAAGGTGATCGAGGAAATACAGACACGGCTCGGCAAGGCTGGGTACGACGTGGAAAAAGTGGACGGCAAGGTCGGCTCCAACACGCGGAAGATCATCGGCTTGTACCAGCGCACGAACGGGCTCAAGGTGGATTGCTGGCCGTCCGACGAGTTACTGGACCATGTACGCCGAACGGCCGCCGCGCGGTGAGACTTGTGTCCATGCCGCGAACCACCGACAATGCGGGACGAACCTGCCGGACCCCTGCCTGATGTTTCGCCGCTTCCTCATCGCCCTTGCGCTCTGGTGCGCCGCTCCGTTCGCCGGTGCGTTCGCCGCGCTCGCACAGGATGAAGCGTCCTCGAGCTTCCTGCCGCCGTTTCCCAAGGGCGAAGTCTATTCCATCGCCGTGATCGGAGACGATCTCGCGGAAGGGCTCTTTTATGGATTGCAGGAGACGTTCCTGTCGGATGCGCGCGTGCAGGTGCTTCCCAAGCCGATCATGCTCAACGGTCTCATGCGGCCGGACAACGACGAAAAGGTCGTGGCGCTCGAAGAAGACCTGAAGCGAGACACGCCCGCCGTTGCCGCTGTTATGCTCGGCGCCTGGGACCGCGTGTCCCTGCGCACCGCTTCGGGCAAACGCTTCGCCGTCGGTACTCCAGAATGGCGGGCCGAATACGGCCAGCGCGCCGATCGTCTTTTGAAGATGCTGAAGCGCCTCAACATCGCGGTGTATCTCGTAGGCCTGCCCAACGTGCGCAAGTGGGATGCCAACGAGGACGTTCAGATGATGAACGAGGTCTTGCGCGAACGCGCATACCTCAACGGCATGAAGTTCATCGACAGCTATGCGGGTTTTCTCGACGAGGGCGGCGGCTATAGCAACTGGGGCCCTGATCTCACGGGGAAGATCGTGAAGCTCCGGGATGGAGACGGCATCTATTTCACGATGGCCGGCAACCGGAAGCTCGCCCATTTCGTCGAGCGCGATTTGCGCCGCGATTTGAAACAGGCACAGGCCGCGCGCAGCGTGCCTTTACTCGGCAGCGCCGACGAGCAGGCCAGAATCAACCCTGGCAAGGCTGTGGTCAAAAGCGGAGACGGTGCGGGCACCCCCGTGACGGCATCTGCCGGTGCAGCCGTGCCAGGCACTCCAGCGGCGCCATCGCAAGGCGACCAACCCGCCGACAACGGCCGCATCAGCCTGAAAACGGTAACGGCGACGGGGCGCGAAGAAGTCGTGACGCTCGACATCGTCCGTCCCGCCATTCCTGCCTCCGTCGTCGCGCTCGTCACGCGTAAGGAGAGCCCGGACCGGGCGTCGCAACTCGGCGACGTGCTCGTCGACCGCACGGCGTCGGGTCTGAACGTCATGAGCACATTCACGCCTCCCTCGTCGGCCGCAGCGGGTGGCCGGGGACGTTCATCCGTTTCGCCGACGCAGTCGGCGTACTATCGCGTGCTCGTGAAGGGGGAACGGCTCACACCACGGCCGGGCCGTGCTGACGACCTCGTGTGGCCACGGCCGGAGCCGGAGCCCATTCAACTGAAGCCGGAGACCGGCCCCTTGGAAACCGAAAGCTCCCTGCCCCCGGCAGACGTGCCCAAGAAACCGGTCAACGCATCAAAGCGTCGGGAGACGGTCGAGCCCTAGTCTTCCTGCGGAGCGGGACGGCGGCGCCCGCGCTCCGATTTCGCCCCGTTCTTCAGTCTCTCGGCAATATCGTCGAGGCGGCGCTTGGCGGCATCGAACGCATCGCGCAAGGCGATCTGGAGATCTTCCTGCGCATCACCCACCGCGCTTTCATGCGACAGGATCAGCGGAGCATGATCGGGGATGCCGATGTCGATCTTGATCTCGTAGGACTTGCCTTTGTGGTGATGCTTGTTGGGCGCGGCGACCACGACGCGGCAGTGGGTCATCCGGTCGAACACCTTCTCCAGCTTGGCCGTCTTTTCGACGATCTTGGCTTCGATCGCGGCGCTTTTCTCGAGACCTTTGAAGGTGATTTCGAGCGGGGTGTTCATATGGATGCCTTTCCCTGACGGTCCGACGTGACGGGTGTCACAGGATCGATATTAGGGCGGATCGTGGCCG
>JBLMYE010000082.1:0-6273 GCA_050258115.1 Deltaproteobacteria bacterium
GCGTCTGTCCGATGCCGACTTCCGTTCCTGGGATGCGGTGCAGAACAATTTATATAAGTGATAGTAATGCGCACAACTATCAATTTTATAAACCATCGTCGATCGGTTAATCGAGGGGTGCCAACCCATAAAACCGTGAGACTCACATGGCCGATAACGCGCGCGATTCCTCAGTAAACCCCCATATTTGCACGAGCCGGACCTGCGGCTGTTCGGCCGGCGAAATCTCCGGACCTGTCGATCATGCCGGGATGTCCCGCAGGTCATGGCTCGCCTGGGTCGGTGCCGGCGCCGTGGGCGCAGCAACCGCAGGAACCGCGATCTTCAATCCTGCCGCCGTACTCGCTGGCGACGACCCGCGCCCGGCAACGCCCGACGAAGCATTGGCGAAGCTCGAGGCAGGCAACGCCCGGTTCGTCGCGGGTAAGACCCTCGAGCCGAACCGAGACTTGACGCGATTGAAGGAGGTTGCCCCCAAGCAGGCCCCGTTCGCGGCATTCCTGGGCTGTGCCGACTCGCGGGTACCGATCGAAATCATCTTCGATCAGGGTTTCGGCGACCTCTTCGTCACCCGAATTGCCGGCAACGTGGCAGACCCGGCCATTATCGGAAGCCTCGAGTTCGGCTGCCTCGTGCTGGGAGCCAAAGTTCTCTACGTCCTGGGCCATTCCAACTGTGGCGCTGTCGCTGCGACAATCAAGGGCGACGCCGTACCGGGGCAGATCAGTACCCTGTATCAGCACTTGCGGCCCGCCGCCAAGGCAGCCAAGGGCGACCTCGATGCCGCTATTCGCGATAACGTGCGCATTCAGGCCGGTATTCTTTCTGAGGCGTCCCCCGTGCTGGCCGAACTCATCAAGGCGGGTAAACTGAAGGTGACCGGCGGCGTCTACGACCTTGGGACCGGCAAAGTTACAACCGTCGCCATGTGAGGGCTGAGCTTATCCAAGGGCAGGTCTCGCCGGACGCGGGATCTGTCGCGCCCGGCCGGTTGGCTATTGCGTGACTGTGGTTCCTGACGCTGACTGGTGCTCGGCCCCATACGGGATCGAACGCATCAGTTCGAAGGAACAAAAACAATGAAGGTTATTATTATTGGCGGTGTCGCGGGTGGCGCGTCCTGTGCCGCCCGTCTGCGTCGCCTGGATGAACGGGCCGAGATCGTCATGATCGAGCGGGGTCCGTATGTTTCATATGCAAACTGCGGCCTTCCCTACCATGTCGGCGGAGTGATCGAAGACGAGGGATCGCTTCTCATCGCCAACCCGCAGCTTTTCCGTGATCAGTTCGCGATCGACGTGCGCACGGGCACGGAAGCCGTCGCCGTCGATGCCAAGTCGAAAACCGTCACATTGCGCGACGTCGCCTTGGGAAAACAGACGTCTGAACGCTACGACAAGCTCGTGCTTTCGCCAGGCGCGGTCTCGGTGAAGCCACCGCTTCCTGGAATCGATCTGCCGGGCATCTTCCATGTCCGCACCGTGCCGGACGCCCGCGCTATTCGCGGCTGGATTGGCAGCAGCGGCAAGGGACGGCGCGCGGTCGTCGTCGGCGGCGGCTTCATCGGTCTCGAGATGGTCGAGAACCTAACGCACCAGGGCCTCAGCGTGACACTGATCGAACTCGCAGATCAGATCCTGACGCCGCTCGACGTGGAAATGGCACGCCCGGTGGAAGATCTGCTGCGCCGGAACAACATCACGCTCGCGCTCGGCGAGGGTGTCACCCGCTTCGAGCCGGACGGGACCGACGGGCTTCGCGTGCATACGAAATCGGGCGTGGTTCACCCGGCCGATCTCGTCATTCTCGCACTCGGGGTCCGTCCCGATACGGCGCTGGCGAAGTCTGCCGGCCTTGCTCTCGGGGATCGCGGCGGCATCAAGGTCGATGCGCAGATGCGCACGAGCGACCCGGACATCTATGCGGTCGGCGACGCGGTCGAGGTTCGCGACATCGTAACGGGCACTGACACGCTCCTGGCGCTGGCAGGTCCGGCCAATCGGCAGGGCCGGATCGCAGCCGACGCGATCGCAGGGCGGCCGTCTCGATTCCGTGGCGTGCAAGGCACGGCCATCATCGGCCTTTTCGGCACGACCGTGGCCTGGACGGGCGCCAGCGAGAAATCACTTCGGCGCCTGGGCCGGAGCGGGATCGAAAAAATCTACGTCTATCCCAACCATCACGCCCGGTATTATCCGGGTGCGAAGACCATCGCGATGAAGCTCGTATTTGCGCGGGAAGATGGACGTATCCTCGGCGCGCAGGCCTATGGAGAAGAGGGCGTGGACCGTCGCATCGACGTGATCGCGACGCTCATACAGAAGGGCGGCACCGTCTACGACATGGAGGAAGCCGAACTCTGTTACGCGCCGCAGTACGGAAGTGCGAAAGACGCGGCGAATTTCGCCGGGATGGTGGCGGCGAATGTGCTGCGGAACGATATGCCGTTGTCGCACTGGCATGCGGAGGGTTCGAGCCTCTTGCTCGACGTGCGTGAAACGGCGGAGGTGGCAGCTTTCGCCATCCCGGGCGCCCAGCACATTCCCTTGAAGCAACTGCGCGCCCGTATTGCCGAAGTGGCACGCGACCGCCCGGTCGATGTCGTCTGCAGGTCGGGTCAGCGTGCCTACCTTGCGACGCGCATTCTAAGGCAGAACGGAATCGACGCCCGAACGCTGTCGGGGGGAATCCTGGCCTTGCAACAGATGCAATCGGCAGGTCCGCGCTGAGGTGAACTGTTAATGCTACGTTAACCAGCAGCATGGGAAGGTCTGGCAGTTCTGGGTCTGTTCCAAGGCGTTCCCATGCCCCGGCTCTACAAGCTCGCGCTTGCGGGCTTTATCGCCTACGCGATCGTCACCGCCACTCCTGCCCAGCAGGCAGAGATGGGACAGGGTGTTCTGGCCGTGAAAGATGCAGCCGTCGAGGCGTGCACCCGCAAGGACAGCCCCTGCAGCCGGGTGCTGGATTACGCGAGGTCGGCCATTACCGGGGCCATGTCAGAGGGGCCGGTGCCTTGGCTGGACGAGACGCAAAACAGGACGCCGGTGGCGACGCAGAGCGTCACGGTGCAAGGGCCTCCGCAGCCCTGACGTCTGGGCGCGCGATCAAGGGTATCGAACCCATCGACGCCGCAGGCGCTGGGTGATTTTGCTCCGAGCCCGCAAGGTGCTAGTGTGATCATTCAGGCAGTCATCCAAGGATCAGTATGCCAGCTCAATCTTATCCGCCCGGCACGGTTCTCATGCGGCCGACACTGGATGCACTCGCGCGCAATTGGTGGCTCATTCTCCTGCGCGGCATCTGCGCGGTCGTTTTCGGAGTGCTGACCTTCATATGGCCGGGCCTGACCCTCCTGACACTGGTGCTGTTCTATGGTGCTTTCTCTCTCCTCGACGGAGCGTTTTCCATCGTAGCAGCCGTCAAAGGCGGCGCTCCGATGCCGCGCTGGTGGCTGGCGCTCATCGGCGTCCTCGGCATCGGCGTCGGCATCATAACGCTCGCATGGCCGCAGATTACAGGCATCGTCCTGCTCATGTTCATCGCCGGATGGGCCATCGCCTCAGGCGTCCTCCAGATCATTGGAGCCATCGCGCTTCGCAAGGAAATCGAAGGCGAATGGTTGCTCATTGCGAGCGGAGTTCTCTCGGTGATCTTCGGCGCGTTGCTCATCATGTATCCGGGCGCCGGCGCATTGAGCCTGGCCCTTGTCATCGGAGCGTTCGCCGTCGCCTACGGAATTCTTCTGATCGGCTTTTCGCTACGCCTGAAGAAACACGCCAGCGTGCAGATCTGACACACACTCCGCTGGAATTCATGATCCAGGCCCGAAATAATGCGCGTCCGCGCCCGGCGTGGACGACGCGTCACGGCGCAGTATCATCATCGTTTAAATGAAGCGCCGCGATCTGCGGGAAGCCCGTCAACCGACGAGCTTGGCGACTTCGTCGACGATCGCCTTGCCCATCTCGCTCGTGCCGACCTTTGTCATGCCGGGCTGCATGATGTCGCCCGTGCGAAGGCCATTGGCGAGAACGGCCGCAATCGCATTGTCGACGATGTCGGCCTCCGCGGCCATGTCGAGCGAATAGCGCAAAGCCATCCCGAACGACGCGACCGTTGCAATCGGATTGGCAAGGCCTTTCCCGGCGATGTCGGGCGCCGAACCGTGAACGGGTTCGTAGAGCGACATCCTCTTACCCGTCTTGGGGTCTGGTGCGCCGAGAGAAGCCGACGGAAGCATGCCGAGCGATCCGGTGCACATGGCCGCTTCGTCCGATAGAACGTCACCGAACAGGTTGTCCGTGACGATCACGTCGAACTGTTTCGGATTGCGAACCAGCTGCATCGCGCAATTGTCGGCCAGGATGTGCTCGAGCTGGACGTCGGGCGCGTACGACTTGTGCACGGCGGTCACGACCTCTTTCCATAGAACGCCCGTGCGCATCACGTTATGCTTCTCGGCCGAGTGAACCTTGTTGCCGCGCTTGCGCGCCAGATCGAACGCCACCTTGACGATGCGTTCGATCTCGTGCGTGGTGTAGAGCTGCGTGTCGACCGCGCGCTTCTCGCCATTCTCGAGCGTGACGATTTCCTTCGGTTCGCCGAAGTAGACGCCGCCGGTGAGTTCCCGGACGATCATGATGTCGAGGCCTTCGACAAGCTCCCGCTTCAACGAAGAGGCGTCGGCCAGAGCCGGGTAGCAGATCGCCGGCCTCAGGTTCGCGAACAGGCCAAGGTCCTTGCGGAGACGCAGAAGACCGGCTTCCGGCCGCGCCGCGTACGGCACGCCGGCCCACTTCGGTCCTCCCACGGCGCCGAAAATGACCGCGTCGGCGGCCTTCGCCTTCGCGACACACTGGTCGGTGACGGCGACCCCGTGAGCGTCATAGGCCGCACCGCCGACGAGATCGCTCTCCGTCTCGAACCGCACGCCGTTCTTGCGGCTGTTGAAGAACGAAATGAGCCGTTCGACCTCGGCCATGGTTTCGACGCCAATGCCGTCGCCGGGGAGGAGGAGAAGCGTCTTCGTCGTCATGAGGCTTTATCCGTCGCGGTTTTCTATGAGATAGAGCCCTGCCTAAAGCGTTGCCGCGTCAGCCGCAAGGTGAGCCGCGCCGCCGGGTCGTCGCAGGTTTCACGGGAATCATCCGGTGTCAGCCCATACCGGGGAGGGTAATGGCCAGAGTGAACCCGTTGAGCGCGAGAAGGGCGCCCGCCGCCCCGGCGAGGCCACTGACCGCCAGGAGCAGGTTCCCCTTGATGATGATCGAGATCGAGGCAAGCACGATCGCGATCTGCAACAGCGCCTCGCCATAATCGAAGTAGGGGTCCTTACGCATCGCTGTATCGCGTTCGGCGTCGAGCCGCTTGCCCTTCTCGAAGAGCTGATCCAGCCCCTCCCGAGCCTCAACCGGAACGCTGGGGTCGCCCGACGTCAGGATGGCATCCTGCTTCTTGTACTCGGCGATCTTGGCCTCGATCGCGGCACGGCCTGCGGCGGTGAGATCCGGCTCGGTCTGCAAGCGCAGCGCGAGATCGTCGGCCTGGACGCGCAGAACCTGACGGCGCATGTTTTTCGCCTGGAAGAAGGCCCAGGTGTTGGCCGCCTCGATGTTGCGCAGCGTGGCATCCTTTGCCGCGTTTCCCCCGCCCATGGAGCAGATCGCGAGAACGACCGCGAGCAAGCCGATGTAAACGCCGATCCAGCGTTCCCGGTCGGCTCCGTCGAAGGTCGTTTTCAGGTCATCCGAGACCATTGTCGCGTCCTTCGGAGGCAACGAGATCGGTGCGGCCGAGAACGGCGCCCTCTGCGTCGAGCCGGTACACGATGGGCGCGCCGGTTGCCAGTTCCCGGGCGATGATCTCTTCGCCGGTCAGCCCCTCCAGCCGCATGATCAAGGCGCGGAGCGAGTTGCCGTGGGCTGCGACGATCACCGATTTGCCGGCATTCACTTCTGGCCAGATTCGGCTCTCGTAATACGGCAGAACCCGGGCTGCCGTGTCCTTGAGGCTTTCACCGCCCGGCGGCGGGATGTCGTAGCTTCGCCGCCAGCGCGCCACCTGGTCCTCGCCGAAACGCTGCTTGGCTTCGTCCTTGTTGAGGCCGGAAAGCTGGCCATAGTCCCGTTCGTTGAGAGCCGCGTCGCGCTCGATCGGCACGCCGGATTGGCCCATCACGTCCAGAATGATGTCGAGCGTGTTCTGCGCCCGGCGCAGCTTGCTCGTGAAGGCCTGATCGAACTTGAGGCCGTGATCGCGCAGAACGCGGCC